>DAITPV010000063.1:0-9940 GCA_036833435.1 Actinomycetota bacterium
CTGGGGATCGGGTACGCGGAGCACAAGATCCTGGCTCACATGCAGCACCGCCTTGGACCGATGGAGGCGGGACGGTTCCACGGGTGGGCCCAGCTCATCGCCGACGGCGTCAAGTTCGTGCAGAAGGAGGACGTCATCCCTCGGGCTGCCGACCGATGGGTGTTCTCGCTGGCCCCCGCGGTGGTCCTGGTGCCCGTGATCCTGGTGCTCGTCGTGGTTCCGTTCGGCACGGACATCTGGGTGGAGAACCTCGACGTGGGGCTGTTCTTCGTCATGGCCATCTCCGCGGTGGGGGTCATCGGCGTGCTGATGGCCGGGTGGGCCTCGGCCAACAAGTTCTCGCTGATCGGGGCGGTCCGGGCGGCGGCCCAGCTCATCGCCTACGAGTTGCCGCTGATCCTGGCGGCGGTAGCGATAGCCATGCTGGCCGGGACCCTGTCCCTGGTGGGGATCGTGGAGGCCCAGCGGGACTACTGGTTCGTGATCGTCCAGCCGGTGGGCCTGTTGATCTTCGTGATGGCGTCCCTGGCGGAGCTGACTCGCACCCCGTTCGACATGCCCATCGCCGATTCCGAGATCATCTACGGCGCCTACACCGAGTACTCCGGGCTGAAGTTCGCGTTCTTCCTTCTCTCGGAGTACGGCGGCATCGTGGTCCTCTCCGCGATCGCCTCGGTGCTGTTCCTGGGCGGATACCTCGCCGTGCCGGGCCTGGACTTCATCCCCGGCCCGATCTGGATGTCGGCCAAGATCGGGGCCGTCTCGTTCCTGATCATCTGGTTGCGAGCCACCTACCCCCGCCTTCGGGAGGACCAGCTGCAGCGGTTCTCGTGGATCGTGCTGATCCCGCTGACCCTGGTGAACATCCTGGCCACCGCGGTGATCCAGGTGCTGGTGGACTGATGGCCGCGACCCAGGAGACCGGAGGGAACGGGGCCGCCCGGGCGGGGGGGCTGCCGGGCCTGGGCCTGATCAAGGGCCTGATGGTCACGCTGAAGACGTTCCTGTCGCGGTCGATCACCCAGCAGTACCCGCACGAGAAGCCCGACCTGCCGCCCCGGACCCGCGGCGTGATCGCCCTGAAGCCGGAGAACTGCACGGTGTGCTGGAAATGCTCCCGGGAGTGTCCGGACTGGTGCATCTACATCGAGTCCCACAAGGAGACCCACGCACCGGTCTCCGGCGGCCGGGCCCGGTCGGCCAAGGTCCTCGACCGGTTCGCCATCGACTACGCGCTGTGCATGTACTGCGGCATCTGCGTCGAGGTGTGCCCGTTCGACGCCCTGTTCTGGAGCCCCGAGTTCGAGTACGCGGAGTACGACATCCGCAACATGCTTCACGAGAAGGAACGGCTCGACGAGTGGACGTACACGGTCCTTCCCCCTCCGGAGCTCGAGGAGGGCGCCGAGACCGTGGAGCAGACCGAGACTGCGGAGTCCCACCCCGAGCCCACTACGTCCGCCGCCCCCATCGCCGCGCCGGGAGCCGAGGAGAGCGACGGTTGAGCACCCAGGAATGGGTGTTCGCCGTCCTGGGCGTGGTCGGGACCGTCGCGGCTCTGCGCCTGGTCACCGCGAAGAACGTGGTCCACGCCGCCCTGCATCTGGTGGTCACCCTGGCCACCGTGGGCGGTGTGTACCTCCTGCTGGCTGCGGAGTTCGTGGGCTGGGTCCAGGTCCTGATCTACGTGGGCGCCATCGTGGTCCTGCTCCTGTTCGGGCTGATGCTCACCCGCGCGCCGATCGGCCGGGAGGCCCTGGACAACCAGCAGCGGGGACTGGCCGCGATCGTCAGCGTGGCGATCTTGGCGGGTCTCGGGGTCTTGATCTGGGACGCCTTCGGCGAGGCGGAGATCAGCGTGGAGACCGCCGGCTCCACAGGCGGCGTCGGCGAGAGCCTGTTCCGATCATTCGTGCTGCCCTTCGAGGTCGTGTCCTTCCTGCTCCTGGCGGCCCTCATCGGGGCCATCGTGCTGGCCCGGAAGGAGGAGGGCTGACCTCATGATCCGACTGATCTTTCCCCTTCTGTTCTCCGCCGCGCTGTTCGCGATCGGCGTGTACGGGGTGCTGGCCCGCCGGAACGGGGTCCTGGTGCTGATGTCCATCGAGCTGATGCTGAACGCCGTGAACGTCAACCTGGTGGCCTTCAGTCAGTTCCTCAAGGACGCCTTGTTCTCCGGTCAGATCTTCGCGCTGTTCGTGATCACGGTCGCCGCCGCGGAGGTGGGGATCGGGCTGGCCATCGTCATCCTGATCTACCGGAACCGGGAGACCATCAACGTCGATGAGGTGGACCTCCTGCGATGGTGACCGATGCTTGAGCAGGCCTGGCTGATCCCGCTCATCCCATTCATCTCCTTCTTCGTGATCGTGTTCGTGGGGAAGCGGGCCCCGTTGAGGGGAGCGGCGATCGGGATCCTGTCCACCGCGGCCGTGTGGGTGATGTCGCTGGTGGTGTTCTTCGACGTGGCCGGGGGAGCGGAGGAGATCGAGCGGACGTGGCAGTGGTTCGACGTGGGGATCCCCTTCGAGATCGGGTTCACCGTCGACGGGCTGGCGGCCATGATGTTCGTGGTCGTCACCACGGTCTCGCTCCTGGTGCACATCTACTCGCTGGGCTACATGGCCGGCGATGTCCGGTTCACCTGGTACTTCGCGGCGCTGTCGCTGTTCACCGGCTCGATGCTCAACCTGGTGGCCGCCAACAACCTGATCCAGCTCCTGGTGGGCTGGGAGCTGGTGGGGATCTGCTCCTATCTCCTGATCGGCCACTGGTGGGAGAAGAAGGAGAACTCCGACGCGGCCATCAAGGCCTTCATCACCACCAAGACAGGCGACATCCCGTTCCTGTTCGGCATCTTCGTCCTGATCATCGCCGCCGGGACCGCCAACATCGGCGACATCACCCACGCCGCGGAGGCGGGAGAGATCTCCACCGGGGTCCTCACCGCCGGGGCCATCCTCCTGTTCGGGGGGGCCATCGGGAAGTCCGCCCAGTTTCCCCTGCACGTGTGGCTCCCGGATGCCATGGCCGGGCCCACCCCCGTCTCGGCCCTGATCCACGCGGCCACCATGGTGGTGGCCGGGGTCTACCTGGTGGGCCGGATGTTCGCGGTGTTCGCGCCGTCGGCCGACGCGCTGACCCTGGTGGCGGTGATCGGCTCGATCACCATGCTGATCGCGGCGCTGCTGGCCATGATCCAGAACGACATCAAGCGGGTGCTGGCGTACTCAACGATCTCCCAGCTCGGGTACATGATGGCCGCGCTGGGGATCGGGCCCGCCGGACACACCGCCGCGTTCTTCCATCTGTTCACCCACGCGTTCTTCAAGGCCCTGCTGTTCCTGGGAGCCGGCTCGATCATCCACGCGGTCCACTCGAACAACATGAGCGACATGGGGGGGCTGCGGAAGTCGATGCCGGTCACGTTCTGGACCTTCCTGATCGGCTCCGCGGCGTTGGCCGGGATCCCGCCCCTGGCGGGGTTCTGGTCGAAGGACGAGATCATCGCCGAGGCGTTCCGGGAAGAGCAGTTCGGTCTGTGGGTGGTGGCGGTGATCACCGCGCTGCTCACTGCGTTCTACATGACTCGGGCCATCTGGCTCACGTTCTTCGGCGAGTACCGGGGCCAGGGACACCCGCACGAGTCGCCCAGGGTGATGACCCTCCCGCTGTTGGTGCTGGCCGGTCTCTCGGCGGTGGTGGGGCTCTACGGCGCTCCGTTCGTCGAGGGAGGGTTCCGGGAGCTGGTGCACTTCGGCGAGGAGGCCCACGTGGCGGGGTTCGACTTCGCCCTGGCCGGCCTGTCGGTGGTGGTGGCCCTGGTGGGGATTGCCATCGGGACCGCCCTGTATCGCCGGTACCGGGAGCCCGATCCGCTGCGCCGGCTGGGCCCCCTGTACACGCTCCTGGAGCGGAAGTACTACCTGGACGACATCTACCTGCGGGGGATCGTTCGTCCCATCCAGTACGGAGTCTCGGCCTTCGTCAACTGGACCAATACCTACATCCTCGACGGGATCGTCAACGCGGTGGGATGGCTCACCAAGAAGCTGGGCCTGGGCACCGACGCCGTGGACCGCAATGTGGTGGACGGGGTGGTGAACCGCGCGGCGGAGCTGACGGGTTGGACGGGAGGCCTGCTGCGGTACGTCCAGTCGGGGAACGTGCAACGGTACGCGGTGATCCTGTTCGCCGGCGTGGCCGTCGTGGCCGTGATCTACACCCGGATCTGATGGAGGTGCGATGACGTTCGACGAATGGGCGATCTCCCTGGCGGTGTTTCTGCCGACGGTGGGGGCCTTCGTGGTGGCGTTCCTTCCTCGCGACCGGGACCGACTGGTCCGGTGGCTGGGAGTGGTGTTCTCCGGCGCGGCGCTGCTGGTGGGCGTGATCATCCTGTTCGGCTTCGATTTCTCCTCGACCGGGGCGTTCGGGACGGCCACGGGGGAGGCGACCCTTCAGTTCCAGGTGAACCTGTCGTGGATCGATGTGATCGACGCCCGCTACCACATCGGGTTGGACGGGGTGAGCCTGCCGCTGTTCGAGCTGACCTTGCTCCTGGTGTTCCTGTGCATGATCTACACGCTGCGCTACCTGCCGGAGCCGGGGCGGCCGAAGGCCTTCGTGGCCCTGTTGCTCCTCTTGGAAACGGGGATGGCCGGGACGTTCGTGGCGTTCGACCTGGTCCTGTTCTTCGTGTTCTGGGAGCTGGTGCTGGTCCCCATGTACTTCCTCATCGGTCTGTGGGGCGGACCGAACCGCGAGTACGCCGCGATCAAGTTCTTCCTGTACACGCTGTTCGGAAGCGTGTTCATGCTCCTGGGATTCCTGGGGATGTACTTCAAGTCCAACCCCAACACGTTCGACATCATCGCCCTCCAGGGGGCCGGCTTCGATCGGACCTTCCAGCTGGTGGTGTTCGCCGGGCTGTTCCTCGGCTTCGCCATCAAGGTCCCCATGTGGCCGTTCCACACCTGGTTGCCCGACGCCCATACCGAGGCCCCCACCGTGGGGTCCGTGGTCCTGGCAGGGATCTTGCTGAAGATGGGGACGTACGGGTTCGTGCGCATCGCCCTCCCGCTGCTGCCGGAGGCGGCTCGGGTGTGGGCCCCGTGGATCGGGGCCCTGGCTGCCATCGCCATCGTGTACGCCGCGCTGGCCTGCCTGGCCCAGCGCGACCTGAAACGCCTGATCGCGTTCTCCTCCGTGGGCCACATGGGGTTCGTGATGCTGGGCATCGCCACCCTCACCACGGTGGGGATCAACGCCGCCATCTACGGAATGGTGGCCCACGGCATCATCACCGGGATGCTGTTCTTCATCGCCGGGTCGGTTCACGAGCGGTACCACACCCGGGAGATCGCCGAGATCGGCGGAGGGATGCTCCAGAAGCTCCCGTACATGGCCAGCATCCTGGCGTTCACCGCGATCGCGTCACTGGGACTGCCCGGTCTGGCGGGGTTCTGGGGGGAGGTGTTCGCCCTTTTGGCCTCGTTCAGTCCGGCAGAGGGCTTGTCCGTGACCCTGTTCCGGACGCTGATGGTCCTGGGTGGCGTGGGGACCATCCTCACCGCGGGCTACTTCCTGTGGATGTTGCAGCGGGTGAACCTGGGGACGGTGTCGGATCGCTGGCAGAACAAGTCACTGGTGGACGTCAACGCCGTCGAGTACATCTCCTGGGCTCCGCTGCTCCTGGGGATCCTGGTGCTCGGGGTGTTCCCCCGGATCATCCTGGGCGTCACCGATGAGGCCGTCGGGGCCCTGACCGGGCTCCTCTGAGGACATGCCCCAGGTCGACTACCACGCCCTGGCCCCGGAGCTGATCCTGGCCGGCACCCTTCTGGTGGTTCTGGTGGCCGACCTGTTCATCCGTCCGCAGCGGAAGTGGCTGGCCATGGTGCTGTCGTTCGTGGGAACGGCGGCGGCGCTGGCGGTCGAGCTGACGCTGATCGGCGAGGAGCGATCGTCCTTCGGAGGGAGCTACGTCTCCGATGCCTTCGCCGTCCTGTTCAAGGTGTTCTTCCTGTCTGTGGCCCTGGCCGTGCTGCTGCTGTCGTTCCGGTACTTCCGGGAGGGGCGGTACTACCAGGGCGAGTACTACTTCCTGCTCCTGACCGCGTTCCTGGGGATGCTGACGATCTCCTCGTCTCGAGACCTGTTGATGCTGTTCATCTCGCTGGAGCTGGTCACCGCGCCGGCATGGCTGATGGCGGGTTTCCGAAAGCGGGACCCGAGGTCGAACGAGGCGTCCCTGAAGTTCTTCCTGATCGGGATCCTGTCGACCGCGGTGATGCTGTACGGCATGAGCCTGGTCTACGGTGTCACCGGCTCGTTACGGCTGGATGAGATCGCCGCCCGTATCGGCGACGCCCCGCAGGGCCTGGCGGTGGCCGCGGTGCTGTTCGTGGTCACCGGGTTCGCGTTCAAGGTGTCGTCGGTGCCGTTCCATTTCTGGGCCCCGGACACCTACGAGGGTTCGCCGATCCCCGTGGCGGCGTTCCTGTCCGTGGCCTCCAAGGCAGCGGGGTTCGCGGGCTTGCTCCAGCTCATGTTCCTGGGGTTCGCCCCCCTGGCCACGTTCTGGACGCCGGTGTTCGCGGTCCTGTCGGTGCTGACGATGACGCTCGGAAACCTCGTGGCCCTCCAGCAGCGCCAGGTGGTCCGGCTCCTGGCGTACTCGAGCATCGCCCAGGCCGGCTACATGCTCCTGCCGTTCGCCCTGGTCGGCAGTGGAGCGAACCCCGCGGAGACCAACCAGCTGGCGTTCTCCTCGGTGGTGATCTACATCCTCATCTACGGGGTGATGAACCTGGGGGCGTTCGGCGTGGTCATCGCGCTGGCTAAGGAGGCTCCCGGCGCGCTGATCTCCGACTTCGCCGGGCTGGGCCGCCGGGCTCCCGCGCTGGCCCTGGCCATGGGGATGTTCATGATCTCCCTGGCCGGCATCCCTCCGCTGGCGGGGTTCTTCGCCAAGGTGTTCATCTTCCAGGCGGCCATCGCCGCCGATCAGGCCTACCTCGCGGTGATCATGGTGGTGAACTCCGTGGTCAGCCTGTACTACTACATCCTCATCGTCCGGCAGATGTTCTTCGTCGACGTCCCCGATGCCCGGCCGCTGCGGGCCCCGTTGGCCGTGGCCGGGGTGGTGGCCCTCGCCGCGGTGACGGTCCTGGCGGTGGGGATCTCGCCCGACCTGTTCGCGGAGTTCGCCCAGAACGCCACCCTCCCGTAGGTGAGCGCCCCCCAGCCTTCTCGGCGCGGCCCGGTGGTGGCCATCGCCCTGCTGACGTTGGGGTTCCTGCTGGCCGTGTCGATCGCGGTGTACGCGCTCGTTCGTCTCCGGTCGGCCGAGGAGCGGATCGAGGAGCTCGAGTCCGAGCAGAGCGGTGGTGGCGGAGGTGGCGGCGGCGACGGGCTCCTCGAGGGGCTGGGGGACACCCTCGAGGAGATCCTCGAGGGTGCCGAGGACGTGTTCGACCAGGGAGCGTTCGGCGGTGGTGTGGATCTCTTGTCCTGCCTGGGGAGCGCCGGGCTCCCCACCGAGGAACCCCTGGACATCGGCGGATCGCCCGAAGCGCAGGTCCTCCAGGTCTCCGACGCGGTCGAGAGCATCAGGGAGCTCGAGTTCGAACAGCCCGTCGAGGCGGAATTCCTGTCGCCGGAAGAGACCGCCGACAGGGTCCGTGAGGTGTTCCTCGAGGAGTACACGCCGGAGATCGCCGATGCCGACGAGCGGATCCTCAGCGCGCTGGGGGCCATCTCCCCGGGGACCGACCTCCGCCGGCTCTGGGTGGAGGCGCTGGAGGCACAGGTGGCTGGGTTCTACGAGCCGGAGACCGGGGAGCTGGTGGTGCGGACGTCGGGACAGGAGCTGTCGACGTTCGACCAGATCGCCCTGGCTCACGAGCTCGAGCATGCCCTGGCGGACCAGCGGCTGGAGCTCCCGATCCCCGATGATCCCGTCGCGGGCCAGGATGACTCCGAGCTGGCGTCTCTCTCCGTGGTGGAAGGCGACGCCGTTCTCACCCAGCAGCTGTTCGCGGTGAGGCTGCCGCTCCAGCAGCAGGGGATCGCTCCGCCGCCGATCAGCGACGCCCAGGCGGGCATGGCCCAGTTTCCCCAGTACCTCCAGCAGGAGGTGTTGTTCCCGTACACGGAGGGGCTGTCCTTCGTCTGCGACCGGTTCGGGGAGGGTGGGTGGGAAGCGGTGAACGAGGCGTACTCGGATCCACCGGCCACGTCCGCCGAGGTCCTGTTCCCCGAGCGGTACGGCAGCGGCCCGCCCGCCGACCCGCGGGATCCCGGAGAGCTCGGGGGCGGATGGCAGCGGGAAGGAACCCATCAGCTCGGCGCGGCTCAGCTCAAGTGGCTGTTCGAGGCCCCCGGCAACCGGCCGGGGGAGGCCCTGTCCGATCCGCTCGGTCGGGCGGCGGCGTGGGACGGCGGGGAGCTGGACCTGTGGACCAGAGGGGAGGACAGCGCCATCGGCATCTCCCTGGTCGGGCGTCCCGACGAGGAGGCAGACCTGTGCGGGTCGGTGGCCGAGTGGTACCGCGCCGCGTTCGACGACGACCGGGAGACCCAGACCTCCGGTGGGGGCCTGCAGGCGGATGGGGACCGCCAGGACGCGGTGATCGACTGTCCGGGGGCCGAGGTTCGCATGGGGATCGCTCCCGACCTGGACACGGCGCGAGCCCTGGTTCGCTGAAACCGGCGGCCCGGCTCCGACGAATCAGAAGGTGAGAGCTACCATGGAGAGGAACTGATGATCGGCATCAACCACATCAAGAGCTGGCTGTTGATCGCGGGGATGGCCGCCCTGTTCGTGGCCGTCGGCGCGGCGATCGGCGGCGCCCAGGGAGCCACCATCGCCCTGGGCCTGGCCCTGGCGTTCAACTTCGCCATGTACTGGGCCAGCGACAAGATCGCCATCGCCGCCACCCGGTCGAAGCCGGTGACCGAGGACCAGGCGCCGGAGCTGTACGGCATCGTCCGGGAGCTGGCCGCGGAGGCCCAGTCGCCGATGCCCCGGATCTACGTCAGCGAGATGCCCCAGCCGAACGCCTTCGCCACCGGCCGGAACCCCCACCATGCGGCGGTGTCCGTCACCCAGGGGATCGTCCAGATCCTCGACCGGCGGGAGCTTCGAGCGGTGCTGGCCCACGAGCTGTCGCACGTGATGAACCGGGACATCCTGGTGTCCACGATCGCCGCGGCGATCGGCTCAGCGTTCACCTACCTGGCGTACATGGCCATGTTCCTCGGAGGGGACGACGACAGCCCCGTGGGGGGCTTCGGATTCCTCTTCCTGTGGCTGGTCGGCCCCATCGCGGCCGGGTTGATCCGGATGGCCGTTTCGCGCTCCCGGGAGTACCAGGCCGACGAGAGCGGAGCGCTGCTGTCCAAGGATCCCGAGGCCCTGGCCAGCGCCCTCCTCAAGCTGGAGGCCACGGCCAAGCAGATCCCGGCCCAGGTGAACCCGGCCCAGGCCCACCTGTTCATCGTGAACCCCCTTCGGGGAGGCGGGGTGTCCTCCCTGTTCTCCACCCGCCCGCCCACAGAGGAGCGGGTTCGCCGGCTTCGCAAACTGGCGTCCATGAGGTAGCATCCCCCCGGAGTCACGGCCCGACGCCCCGCCCTGGGGAGGAACGGGCCGCCCGATGGCGAATGTAGAGATGGGGCCCGCACCCATCGGGCTCCTTTGCCTATGAGGCTACTGGCGAGAATCGTGGCCGTGACGGCCCTGCTGGTGTTCCAGCAGATGCTGGCGCCCTTCACCGGCTGGGCCCAGGTCGATCCCTGCACCCCCGTCCCCATCCCCGGGCTGTGCGGCACGCCCGGCCCCCCCACTCCCAACCCCAGCCCGTCCCCCAACCCCAGCCCGTCCCCAGGTGGACCCGGCGGCTCGGGTGGGGGCACGACGCCCGGCGGCGGTTCC
>DAITPV010000064.1:0-9934 GCA_036833435.1 Actinomycetota bacterium
CCTCGAACCCGAAGTCCTCCCCGAGCCAGTGCACCATCTCGGTGTGGGAGATGCGGAAGGCGTCTTCCAGGGGCCGCGCCGAGCCGGCCGTCATCACGTAGGTGTCCGACTCCAGGCGGGGCCACGGGGTCTCCCGGCCCTTGATGAGGTCCACGATCAGGACGGTGTCCATGGCCGCCTCGACGGCCACCCCGCAGCTCTCCCCCTCCCCCTGGCGGGCGTGCCCGTCGCCGATGGAGAACAGCGCGCCCTCGACGTTCACCCCCAGGTAGCAGGTCGTGCCGGCGCGCATCTCCGGGGTGTCCATGTTCCCGCCGTGTGCGTCTGGCACCAGGGAGGACCGGGCTTCGAACGAGGCAGGCGCCACCCCCACCGTTCCGTGCATGGGGTCGAGGGGCAGCTCGAGAGAGACGCCCCCCTCGCGGGTCCTGAACGTCACCGTTCGCCGCTTGGCATCGACCTCGTACATCCACACCACTTCGGGCAGTGCCTCCTGGAGCCCGGCGGTGGCGTGGGTGGTGGTGAGTGCTCCGAACAGCGGGATCGTCGTGGACGCCGCCCAGTCCCGGGACGGCTCGATCGACACGAAGTGCAGCGCGAGGGTGTCACCGGGCTCCGCGCCCTCGACGTAGAAGGGCCCCGTCTGCGGGTTCACGAACGGGAACTCGCAGACCTCGCTCACCAGGTCCTCGGGACCGCGGACCTTGCCTGCGAAGGCGTCCTCCGTCCACAGCTCCATCACGGTTCCGGGCTTCACCCGGAGCACGGGCTTGGCCCCTCCGAACGTCCAGGCGAACTGCGACGGATCGGGCGTGAACGAGACGACGTCCAATCGACACCTCCCGGCGACGAGGCCCCAGTCTAGACGGGCGTTGTCGCGGCGGCGGTCTCCTCCTCGATGAACACCTTTCCGGTGTCCCGAACTCGCTCGGGGTGCCGCGAGGACAGGTAGACCAGGTAGATGATCCCGATCACCATCCACACCGCCACCACCGGACCGGTGTACGAGGCGGGCTCAGCCAGCTCCGAGACGAAGTCGAACACCGTGATCCCCATCGCGGTCAGCCATCCGGGGATGAAGAACAGGATCCCCACCACCGGCACCAGGACGTGCTTGAACGCGTTGAACTCGTCGCGGCGCTCACGCAGGTAGAACACGATGCACGAGAGGGCCACGGCGATGTAGATGAGGATCACCACGGCCGTGATCACCGTGGCGATGAAGATGAACGCGGTGAGCGGGTCGTAGGAGAAACCCAGGATCAGGGACGCCGCCAGGCCGACGATGAGCTGGATCCACACGGAGACGTTCGGGGAACGCCACTTCGGGTGCGTGGCGGCCATGAAGGACGGGAGGATCTTGATCCGGCCCATGGCGTACCAGGTCCGGGTGGCCGCGTTGGCCGCGGCGTTCGAGTTGGCGATGGCCGAGTTCTGGATGGCCAGGAAGGCCAGGACCCATCCGGCTCCCCATACAGCGCGGGCCAGAGCGTCCCACGGGTTGCCGGCGCCCGACGCGGCGAACTCCGCCATACGGTCGGGCCCGAAGAACACCGTCGCCGCGTAGGTCGTCAGGATGTAGAACAGCCCGATCCCGAAGCACGAGTAGATCACCGCTCTTCGGATCGTCCGCCGGGGGTCCTTGGCTTCCTCGGCGAGCGGGGCCGCGGCCTCGAACCCGATGAACGCCAGGATGGCGTAGATCGATCCGGCGAAGACACCCGAGAGGCCCTCGAACCCTTCCACGGTGGCCTCGCTGGTGGTGAACACGTCGAAGGTGTTGAAGTCGGCCTCGAAGATCAGCCACAGGGCCAGCGCGGCGAACACCAGGATCTCGAACAGTCCGAGGATGGTTCCCGTGCCTGCGCTGATGCGGATCCCGTAGTACCCCAGCAGGAACACCAGCACGGCGGCGCCGATCGACCACGGCCACCACAGATCGGCCGACCACCCGAACTCGGCGTTCAGGGTCCCGGCCATGACGAACCCGAAGATGATGTACAGGAGCGGGGCCACCAGCGGCTCGACCAGGGCGTACGCCCAGGCCACCAGGAACCCCACGGATGGGTGGAGTCCCCGGGCCGTGTACGTGTACATCCCCCCGGCGGATGGAAGGTGCCTGGCCAGCTCGCCGATCGAATAGGCCACGCACAGACAGGCCACCAGTGCGATGACCACCGAGAGGGGCAACGCCCCGCCGGCGAAGTTCGCACCCACGATGATCGAGAAGGCCACGGCCACGGCCGGAGCCATGTGGGTGATGGACTGGAACAGGACTTCCCGAAGGCCGATCGCTTCGCGGGCAAGGCCGGACTGTCTGGCATCCGTCGCCATAACGTTTCCTCCCCTGTCGGCTGACCCGGAGGTTAGGACCGCACGGCCGTCGGTGCAAGCACTCGTTCGCGAAGTGACCCGATGGGCCGTCCCCCCGGATCGTGGAACCTGAGGCGGCCGTCGGGATTGCCGGTAACCGTCCATCCGCCCTCGTGAAGCTGACGGTGATGGAACAAGCACACGCGGATCAGGTTGGCCAGGTCGGTGCGGCCTCCCCGAGCCCAGGGCACGATGTGGTGGATCACCAGCCACCCCTTTCGGCTGCACCCCTCGAACCGGCACTCGGGGTCCCGGTGCTCCAGGTGGCGGCGCATCCACCCGGGGACCACCCGGCTCTTGCGCCCGATCCCCACGGTCCGGCCATCGGTCTCCAGGACCCATTCCATCCGGGCGTCGCAAGCCAGGCGGCGGATGGCCTCGTCGGAGAGCTGGATCCCCGAGCCGGTCTCTCCCAACAGGCTGGGGTCGCCTCCTCCCATCAGCACCTGGGCATCGGCGTGGAGCACAAGGGTGTCGGTAGCAGCACGATGACCCGACGAGGTCACCAGGTCCTCCAGGGCATCTGCCAGGCGGGCTCCCGCCCGGTCGTACAGGGGGAGCTCGTCTTCCAAGACGACCTCCTGAGCACGTTGGGTAAGGGCCCGTTCTACCCGGGCCCCCTGCTCGGCGGGAAGCTCGGCGTACAGCTGGAGAAAGGATCGATCCTCGTTCCACCCCATCCACGCGCGCCGAAGCTGATGGTCCGAATGAGCCTGATCCTGGATCTCGGCCCTGCGGTGTCGCTGGGCGTCCCTCCAAAGTTTTGCGGGGCTCCTCGTGGGTGCCTCCTGGGCCAGGGCCGGGTCGGTCTCGGGGGTGGCGAACCGGAGCAGCGGCTTCAGCTGGTCGGAGGAGATCCGGCCGGACCGGTGGGCCTCCCGGATGGCGGGCAGTGCCGAAAGTGAGTCGGCGGCGCGGTCCCAGTGGGCGGCAGTTGCCGAGCTTGCTCCGTAGCGGGCCGCCAGCCAGGTGGTGATGTCGTCTTCCGAGTCGCCCTCGAATTCCTTCAGGGCGGCCACGGCGTCAACCAGGTCAACGGAGGCGGCGCACAGCTGGGCGTGGGCCCGGTCAATTGCGCCGACCAATTCCTCCCATCGATCCTCGAATCGCATGGGTGTAACTCTATGGATGGAGGGCTTGCGACACATCCCCCAACCGGGGGATTCATGGGCCCCGACCGGGGGATTTGTCGTTCCGCCTAGGCCCCGCCGTGCTCCGCGCGCATCAGCGCCTTGGCCAGCTCCGCCTGGGCGGCGACCTCACCGGCATCGGCTCGTTCCCGAACCTCCTCGGCTCGGGTCCGGGCGGCCCCCGCATCCACCTCCGAGGCCAGCTCGGCGCTCTCGGCCAGGACGTCCACGCGGGTCTCTTCCTCCCCAGGGGTCACGTGGAGGAACCCCCCGTCCACCAGGACGACCTGCTCGCTCTGGCCGTCGATGAGCCGGAGCGGATGGATGGCCAGCTCGACCAGCATGGGAGCGTGGCCCGGGAGGATCCCCACGTCTCCCTCGGTCCCCCTGGCCACCACCATCTCGGCCTCGCCGGCGTACACGTCGCGCTCCGGCGAGACCACGTGGACCTGCAGCCTGGCCAGGACTACCCCTCCTCTTTGGCCATGTCCTCGCCCTGCTTGATGGCCTCCTCGATCCCGCCGACCATGTAGAAAGCCTGCTCAGGCAGATGGTCGAGCTCGCCGTCGGCGATCATCTTGAATCCGCGGATCGTCTCGGCCACCTCGACGTACTTGCCCTCAATCCCGGTGAACTGCTCGGCCACGAAGAACGGCTGCGACAGGAACCGCTGCATCTTCCGGGCCCGGGCCACCACCAGCTTGTCCTCCTCCGACAGCTCGTCGACGCCGAGGATGGCGATGATGTCCTGGAGACTCTTGTACCGCTGGAGGATCTCCTGCACCCGCCGGGCCACGGCATAGTGCTCCTCGCCGATGTACCGGGGGTCCAGGATCCGCGAGGTGGAGTCCAGCGGGTCCACCGCCGGGTAGATCCCCTGCTCCACGATGGCCCGCGAGAGCACCGTCGTAGCGTCCAGGTGGGCGAACGTGGTGTGCGGGGCGGGGTCGGTGATGTCGTCGGCGGGGACGTAGATGGCCTGGAGCGAGGTGATCGACCGGCCCTTCGTGGAGGTGATCCGCTCCTGAAGCTCCCCCATCTCGTCGGCCAGCGTGGGCTGGTATCCGACGGCACTGGGCATCCGGCCCAGCAGCGTGGAGACCTCGGAGCCCGCCTGGACGAACCGGAAGATGTTGTCGATGAACAGCAGCACGTCCTGGCGCTGCACGTCGCGGAAGTACTCGGCGATGGTCAGCGCTGCCAGCCCGACCCGGAGCCGGACCCCGGGTGGCTCGTCCATCTGGCCGAAGACCAGGGCCGTCTTGTTGATGACCCCGGTCTCCTGCATCTCCAGGATGAGGTCGTTGCCCTCACGGGTCCGTTCCCCCACGCCGGCGAACACCGAGACGCCACCGTGCTGCTCGGCGACCCGATAGATCATCTCCTGGATGATCACGGTCTTCCCCACGCCGGCACCACCGAACATACCGATCTTCCCGCCCTGCACGTAGGGCTCCAGGAGGTCGATGACCTTGATCCCGGTCTCGAACATCTCGGTCTTGGGCTCGAGGTCCTCGAACTTCGGCGGGTCGCGATGGATGGGCCAGTAGTCCTCGGCGTCGACCTTGTCCGTGTCCAGCGCTTGTCCCTGGACGTTGTAGACGTGGCCCAGGACCTTGGGGCCCACCGGCACCCTCATGGGGTGGCCGGTGCTGGTCACCGGGGCCCCGCGGACCACGCCGTCGGTGGGCTTCATGGCGATGGCCCGCACCTGGTTGTCCCCGATGTGCTGGGCCACCTCGCACACGATCGTGGTGGTGTCCCCGTCCAGCGTTCGCTCAAGCTCCAGCGCGGTGGTGATGTCCGGGAGGTCCTCGGCGGCGAACTCCACGTCAACCACCGGGCCGATCACCTGGACCACCCGGCCCTGTCCCTGTCCGTTCCCGTTCTCTGCCATCCGGTTCACTCTCCTGACGCTTGCTTCAGTGCTTCCGCTCCTCCAACGATCTCCATCAGCTCGGTGGTGATCTCCGCCTGGCGGGCCTGGTTGGCCACCCGGGTCAGCCGGCGGATCAGGTCTTCAGCGTTCTCGGTGGCGGCCTTCATGGCCCGTCGCCGGGCCGCGTGCTCGGACGCCGAGGACTCCAGCATCGACGCGTAGATCAGCGCCGTGACGTACCGCGGGAGAAGGGCGTCCAGCAGCTGGGCGGGGGCCGGCTCGAAGATGTACTCCGGCACCGGCTCCTTCCGCTCCGCGCCGGCCACCTCTTCGGGAGCCACCGGAACGAACCGCCGGTCGATGGGCCGAAGGGTGAACGCCGACCGGAAGTCCGTGTACACCGCGTGGATCTGGTCAACCTTTTCCTCGAGGAACGCGTCGATCACCGTCCTGGCGATGTCCTCGGCATCCTGGTAGCCGGGCAGCTCGCTGATCCCCTCCCACTGCCCGTCCATGTCCACCTGGCGGAACCGGAAGTACGACTGCCCCTTCTTCCCGACCACGTACAGCGCGGGCTCGATCCCTTCCCCGCGCAGCCGTCCGAACAGCCGCTCCGCTCGCCTGAGGACGTTGGCGTTGTACGCCCCCGCGAGACCACGGTCGGAGGTGACCACCACCACCGCGGCGCGCTTCGGGTTCTCCCGCTCCTCGAGCAGCGGATGGACCAGGGAGCCGGTCTGCCGGGCCACGTCCTCCATGGCCTCGGTGAGCCGGGTGGCGTACGCCCGGATCTGCTCCACCCGTTGCTGGGCCCGGAGGATCCGCGAAGCCGCGATGAGCTCCATGGCCCGGGTGATCTTCATGGTCGACTGCACCGATCGGATCCGGCGCCTGACCAGGCGGAGCTTCGCTCCCACGTCTCTCCTCGCTACCCGGGAGGCTGCGCGTCGGTCTCGCCGACGGGTCCGGCCTTCTCCTCGACCTCGTCCTCGTCGTCAGGACTCTGCTCGCCGACCCGCTCCCAGCCGACGTCCTCCTTGAGCTGGTCGATCGGTCCCCCGCCGCCGGGCGCGGTGGTCCCCGGGCCCTCCTCGGAGGGCTGGAACTGCTTCTTGAACTCCTCGATCGCGGTCCGCAGCTTGTTCTCGACCTCCTCGGGGAGGTCCCCCTTCTCCACGAGGTGCTTGCCGATGTCGCCGTGCCGTGACTCCAGGTACTCGAGGAGCTCCGACTCGAAGCGCTGGGCGTCCTCCCTGGGGATGTCGTCGAGGAAGCCGTTGGTCACCGCGTAGATGCTCATGATCTGGCGCTCGGTGGCCATGGGCTGGTACTGGAGCTGCTTGAGGATCTCCACCACCCGGGCTCCTCGCTCGAGCTGCGCCTGGGAGGCCCGGTCGAGCTCGGACCCGAACTCGGCGAACGCCTCCAGCTCCCGGAACTGGGCAAGGTCCAGCCTGAGGCGCCCGGCAACCTGCTTCATCGCCTTGATCTGGGCGTTGCCTCCCACGCGGGACACCGAGATGCCCACGTTGATCGCCGGGCGGACGCCGGAGAAGAACAGGTCGGTCTCCAGATAGATCTGGCCGTCGGTGATCGAGATGACGTTCGTGGGGATGTACGCGGAGACGTCGCCACCCTTGGTCTCCACGATGGGCAGCCCGGTGAGCGAGCCGGCTCCTTCCTCGTCGGAAAGCTTGGCGCACCGCTCCAGCAGCCGGGAGTGGAGGTAGAACACATCACCGGGGTACGCCTCCCGGCCGGCCGGCCGGCGAAGGAGGAGCGAGACCTCCCGGTACGCCTCGGCCTGCTTCGAGAGGTCGTCGAACACGATGAGGGCGTGCTGGCCGTTGTACATCCAGTGCTGGCCCATGGCCGATCCCGCGTACGGGGCCACGTACTTGAACGAGGCCGGCAGCGACGCCGGGGCGTTCACCACCACCGTGTACTCCATGGCCCCGGCGGCCTCCAGCGACTCGACCACCTCCCGTACGGTCGAGGACTTCTGCCCGATGGCCACGTACACGCACTTCACCTGGCGCTTGGGGTCGCCCGAGGCCCAGTCGTCCCGCTGGTTGATGATGGCGTCGATGGCGATCGCGGTCTTCCCGGTCTGGCGGTCGCCGATGATCAGCTCCCGCTGCCCCCGGCCGATCGGGGTCATGGCGTCGATGGCCTTGATCCCGGTCTGCAGCGGCTCCTTCACCGGCTGCCGCATGATCACCCCGGGGGCCTGAACCTCCAGGGCCCGTTGTTCCTTGGTCTGGATGTCGCCCTTGCCGTCGACCGGCTGTCCGAGCGGGTCCACCACCCTGCCGAGCAGCTCGTCCCCCACCGGGACCGAGAGGATACGGCCGGTGCGCTTGACCGGATCTCCCGCCTCGATGTCCTCGGCGTCACCGAAGACCACCGAACCGATCTCGTCCGCCTCGAGGTTGAAGGCCACGCCGTAGATCTCCCCGGGGAACTCCAGGAGCTCGTTGGTCATGGTGCTGGGGAGCCCCTGGACCCGGGCGATGCCATCACCGGTCTCCATCACCCGGCCGACCTCCTCGCGTTCGGTCTTCGGCTTGAAGCTCTCGACGTGCTTCTTGAGGGCTTCGGCGATGGCCTTGGGGTCGATCGTCAGCTCCGCCACGTCACACCTCGCTCAGTCGCTCACGGGCCAGCTCCAGCCGCCGGCGAACCGACCCATCGATGACTTGATCTCCGACCCGGGCAACCACGCCGCCGATCACGGACTTGTCCACCACGGCCCGGACCTCCACGTCCTTCCCGGTGGCCTTGGAGAGCGCCTCGGCCAGCTTGTCGCGGCGAGCGGCGTCCAGCCGGACGGCGGTGCGGACCTCGGCGACCACGTGCCGGCGACGCTCGGCGGCCAGCTCGACCATCTGGTCGACGATGGCGGCCAGGTCACGGGCCCGGCCCTGCTCGACCAGGAACCCCAGGAGGTTGACGGTCAGGGGGTTGGCACGCTCACCGAGGACGTCCTTCAGCACCGCCCGCTTGCGGTCCGCGGGGAGCGCCGGGTCGGTGAGAGCTTCGCGGAGCTCGCTCTCCTGGTCCACGGTGCGAGCGAACCGGAACAGCTCGTCCTCCACCGTGTCCAGGGCCCCTTCGGCCTCGGCCATGGAGAACAGGCCCTGGGCGTAGCCGCGAACGGCCTCGTTACGAGCCACCGGACGGCTTCCTCCTGGTGGTCCGTTTTTGCCGGCCATTCTTCGCCAGCCCGGCGACCTCGTTGATGTAGCCGTCCACCAGCTCCAGCTGACGGTCCCGGTCGAGGCTCTCGCCCACCACCTTCGAGGCGATCTCCACCGACCACTCGGCCAGCTGATGTCGGAGCTCCTGGACGGCCCGATCTCGCTCGCCCCGGATCTCCTCCTGGGCCCGGGACACGATCTGCCGGGAGTCCTCCTCGGCCTTGGCCACCAGGTCCTTGCGCATCGAGTCCGCGGTCTTGCGACCCTCCTCGATGATCTTGCCGGCCTCGGCGCGAGCCTCTTGGAGCTGCTCCTCGTACCGGGACAGGCGCTGCTCGGCCTCCTGGCGAGCCTCCTCGGCGCTCTCCAGGTCGCCCTGGATCTTCTCGGTTCGATCCTTCAGGCCCTGGTTCAGCCGGGGGAACGCGTAGCGAGCCAGGACCACGAACACCAGTAGGAACGCCAGGGTCCCGAAGATGAGCTCGTCGCCCTCCGGGAGGATCGGGTTGTGCTCTTCCTCCGCGGGCTGCTCGGTCTCGGTCTCCTCCTGGGCGACCACCCGAGGGAGGCCCACCACGTCGAAGTCCACGCCGCCTCCTCTCAGATGATGAACGTCAGGACGAACCCGATCAGCGCCAGCGCCTCGGTGAACGCGATGCCCAGGAACATGGTGGTGCGCACCATGCCGGCGGCCTCGGGCTGGCGAGCCATGGCCTCAACGGCCTTCCCCACCAGGAATCCGATGCCGATCCCCGGACCGATGGCGCCCAGCCCGAAGACCAGTCCCTTCCCGATGGCCCCCACGTCGCCCTCCACCTGGGCCACGAAGGCACCCACTTGGGCCAGCAGGTCTCCCATTGTCTTCTCCTCTCAGTGCTCCGGGTGCACGGCCCCGGAGATGTACACGGCGGTCAGGATGGTGAAGATGTACGCCTGCAGCACCGCAACCAGTAGCTCGAATCCTGTGAGCCCCACCGACAGCGCGAACGCCGGGATGGCGAACGGGATCGTCGCCGGCTTGGCCAGCAGATAGGCGGTGCCCAGGAAGAAGATCGAAAGGATCAGGTGCCCGGCCATCATGTTGGCCAGGAGTCGGACGGCGAGCGTGAACGGCCGGAGGAGGAACGTCGATACGAACTCGATCGGGGTCAAGAGGATGTACATGGCCTTGGGAACCCCCGGCGGGAACAGCGCGCTCTTGAAGTAGCCGGCCACACCCTGGGCCCTGATCCCCACCACGTTGAACAGCACCCACACCAGGGCGGCCATGAACGCCGGGATGGCGATCCGGCCGTTCACCGGGAACTGGATCCCCGGGATGATGCCGAACACGTTCCCCACCAGGATGAAGG
>DAITPV010000065.1:0-9834 GCA_036833435.1 Actinomycetota bacterium
CTCCTGATCCGGCTGGCGGTTCCCCTCGCCGCGGCTCTCAGCGTGGCCACCGGCGCCCCCTCACTGGCCCACGTCCCGCCCATGGTGGCCCCCTTGGCCATCGTTCCCGCGTCGATCGGTGGCAACTGCTCCCGGTCGGTCGAGCAGCAGATCATGAACTTCATCGCCGGGGTGCCCGACGGCTCGGTGATCCAGTTCGAGGCCAACACGTGCTACGGGATCAACCGGACCATCGTCCTCGAGGATCGTGTGGGCCTGACCATCGACGGGAACGGCGCCACGTTCAAGACCATCACCGCCGGGGACGGCAACCGCGACGTGTGGCGGTTCGAGGGTGGGTCGAACATCACCGTGCGAAACATGATCGTCCGAGGCGCCAACGCCAACGGTGGCATCACCAACAACTCCTACGATCCCACGCGCGAGTGGCAGCACGGCTTCCGGTTCGCGGGAACCCAGACCGCCCTGCTGGACAACGTCCGGGTGACCCACGTGTACGGGGACTTCGTTGAGGCCATGTGGGACTGGCGCCTCCCCGACCCCTACACCGCCCCCATGTCGACCAACATCACCGTCCAGAACTCCCACTTCGAGCGGAACGGGCGGATGGGCTTCGGGCTCACCGGGGTGGATGGGTTCACCCTGGCCAACTCCTACGTCGGCCAGGTCAACATGGCCGCCGTGGACCTGGAGCTCGACTTCGACCAGGCCCTGGGCCGGAACATCCGCATCCTGAACAACACCTTCGGGCCCCACCGGTTCGCCCTGTTCGCCAACGGCGGGGCCGGGAGCTCTCCCAACGTGGGGAACATCCTGATCTCCGGCAATAAGGAGACCGCCGCACCGGTCACCTGCGAGCCGACCATCTTCTCGTGGTCGCCCGACGGCACCTACCGCACCGGGTGGACCGTCACCAACAACGAGTTCATCACCATCAGCGACACGCTCCTTCTCGATGGGGCCGAGGGAGTCACGGTCACCGGGAACAGCGTCGAGTACCAGGAGTGGGGTGGGTGCGGCCGGTTCGACGGCGTTGGGCTCGAGGACTCCCGAGGCGTGGTCGTGGTGGGAAACCAGTTCACCGGCGCCGACCAGCCGGTCCGTCAGGACTCCAGCAGCACGAACGTGGTGGAGGCCGGCAACCTCACATAGGAGTGGGCGGCTGCGCGGCGGAGCACTCCCCCTGGACCGCTACGGCTTGCCCTTTTCGCACTTCGTGGCCCTGTCTTTGCCGGGCCCGCCCTTGCCGACCTCTTTCTTCCCGGCGCCGCAGTTCAGCCTGTCCTTGCCCCCTCCACCAAGAAGCTTGTCCTTCTCGCTCCCGCCGATCAGCCTGTCTCTACCGGCCTCACCCTTCAGGAGGTCCTCCCCACCCTCCCCCTTGAGGAGGTCCCTGCCGGCGCCTCCGGTGCCTTTGTCGTTCCCATCGCCCCCAAGGAACCGGTCGTTCCCGGCGCCAAGACAGAAGGCATCGTCCCCACCCAAGCCGGTGGCGCTGTCGTTGCCATCTCCGGAAAGGAATCCGTCGGTGCCGCTGGTTCCGGTGAGGGTGTCATCACCTCCGGTTCCCACTCGGTTCACGACCACCCCGCTACACCGAACGACCTCGTACGCCCCGATGTCACAGTTCCGTGGGGCGCCCCGTTGGTCGGTGGCGGCGCACGCCGCCCCGCCGGAGCCCGGCGTGGACGGGTTCCCGGCGTCGATGGCCGGGGAGTCGGCCATGAGGGCGTGAGTCTGCGTGGGCCCGCCGTTATCGGCCAATGGCCCCAACTTCGCGTCCCGCCCGGTGATGTCACCGGGGCCCGTGAAGCCCACACATCCACTCGTGTTCTGGACGAGGTTGTGGCCCGATGAAGCAGAGGTACCCACGCAATCGGGAGCCTGGCCTCCCCGGTCGGTGTTGCCAGCGACGATCGTGTTACCTGTCGTGAGGGTGGACGTGTCGAGGTGTATCCCACCGCCGTCCCCGTTCCCGTCGTTGTCGGCATCGGCCACGTTGCCGGTGATCGTCACGTTGTTGAGCGTGGCCATAGCGAGGCTTTCGGACTCCAAACCGCCTCCGGAAGAGGTGGAGCTGTTGCCGCTGATGGTTACATTCGTGAGCGTGGCCTGGCCGACATCGTCGATGAAGACTCCACCCCCTTCGGTGCTCGCGCCGGCACCGGTCGTCCTGTTCTCGCTGATCGTGGAGTCGGAGATGGTCAGGACCCCACTGCTATAGATCCCCCCACTGTCATCCACCGAGCGGTTCCCGACGAGACTGGAGTTCCGGATCGTCATCGTGCCCGTCGTGTTGGAGATCCCACCACAGCAGTCTGACCTGTTATCGCTGACCACCACGTTCACGAGCGTGGTCGTGGCGCCATCGGCCCAGATCCCGCCAACTTCCCCGGTGGTTTGGTTGGACGTGACAACTGAATCGCTCAAGGTGAGGGTGGTTCCCGTCCCAGCAAGGATGCCGGCAGCATCGCCGGCCCCGCCGCCGTCGCGGATCGTCACTCCGGATATCACGAGCTGGGTATCCGGATCGGGGAGGACATGGAACATGCGGTCCGCGCCCGCGGGCCAGGCACCGTCGATGGTGGTGAGCTCGGCACCCGCGCCGGTAACGGTCAAGTCCTCCGTCACATCCAGGTCTCCCGTGGCTGCCGCTTCCTCACCGACTCCTTCGACCGTGAGGCTGTATGTCCCAGCCTGCAGCTTGATGGTGTCGGGGTCCGCGGCGGCGTTGGCCGCGATGACCGCCTCACGCAATGAGCAGTCGGCCGGAGCACATCCGTCGGGCGGTGGATCGTCGAAGCGAGTGGGGGTGAAGGTCGCAGCGCCGGCTGATGGAACGGCAAGCACCACGGCCGCGAGGCACAGGACCAGCGGGGCTCCAGCGCGGGCGCGGATGGTAGACCGAAACACGGCGCTCCTCCGTTGCGCTGAACACTGGACGGTACCGGAGTCGGGAGGAACCGTCAACGAGCGAGCGGGTCCACCCACTGCCGGTCAGGGGCCTTCTGGGTAGCTGAATCGGGGGCTCAAGGCCCCTCCCCCTATCACCGATACAAGGGAGGTCATATCGGTGGTCCCGAACGGGCAACTCGTCGGAAACGGCGGGACGCAAAGCTCCGGGCCTGACCGCTCCTGAGGGAGCGAAGGCGGCCGAGCTGCCGAAGGACCAGGACTCCAATTCGGACCCTGGGCCTGGGGCCGAGAGACAGGAGTCCGCGATGGTTGCTCGCCTGCACCCCCGTAGGATCCTCACCGTCGTACTCGGCTGCACCCTGGTCCTCGGAGCTCTGGGGATCCAGCCCGCCCAGGCGGCCCGCTCCGCGACGGCCACCGTTTTGGCCATCGTCAACAAAGCGCGGGAAGCCGCGGGGGTGGGACGACTCGCCCTGGACGGTGACCTCTCCCGGCAGGCCAAGGCCCACAGCAATCTGATGGCCAGGACCCGCCGGCTGGACCCACCCCACAGCGGTGAGGCTGCCGAAAACATCATCACGGCCGGCTCGCCTGCGCGTCTGGCGCGGGCCGCCCTTCGCCTTCCGGAGATCGCCGGAAACCTCTACGACCGCCAGTGGGACAGCGTCGGGGTGGGGGTCACGCGCGGAGCCCGGGGCTCGACCTGGGCCACATTCCTGTTCCACAAGAACCCGCAGCCGGGCCCCAGCCAGAACCCGGGGAGCTCCCCCTCCTCGCCGATCCCGCTGCCTCCTCCGCCTCCGTCCGGGGCCGCGGTGTTCACCCCACCAGCTTCAATCGTCAGCAACTGCACGGTTCCCGTCGAGAACCAGCTCATGGCATGGCTGGACACCGTTCCGGACAACTCCGTCGTCCAGTTCCCCGCGAACGCCTGCTACGGACTGAACGAGACCATCAACATCGAGGACGCCGTGGGCCTGACCATCGACGGCAACGGGTCCACGTTCAAGGCGCTCACGCCGGGCTCCGGGAACCGCGACAACTGGCGGTTCGAGGGAGGCACCAACATCACGGTCAAGAACATGATCGTCCGGGGCGCCAACCCCTCGGCAGGTGTCAACAACAACGCCTACGACGGCACCCGGGAATGGCAGCACGGGTTCCGGTTCGCCGGCACTGACACCGCCCTGCTGGACAACGTGCAGGTCTACGACATGTTCGGCGACTTCGTGGAAGCCATGTGGGACTGGCGGTATGGGAACGTCAGCCAGGCCCCCATGGCCAGGAACATCACCGTTCAGAACTCCCGCTTCGAGCGGAACGGCCGCATGGGCTTCGGCCTCACCGGGGTGGATGGCTTCGCCCTCCAGGACTCCTACATCGGAGAGGTCAACATGGCCGCCGTGGACCTGGAGCTCGATTTCAACGAGGCCCTGGGCCGAAACATCAACATCCTGAACAACACGTTCGGCAAGCACCGATTTGCGCTGTTCGCCAACGGCGGGGCGGGGAGCTCCCCCAACCTCGGGGACGTGCTGATCTCCGGGAACAGGGAGCTCGTTCCCCCGGTCACCTGTGAGCCGACGATCTTCTCCGACGCTCTGGCCGGCACGTACCGAACCGACTGGACCATCACCGGCAACCAGTTCATCACCGTGAGCGACACGGTTCTCCTGGAGGGGACGCGTTCGGTCACCGTGTCGAACAACACGGTCGACTACCAGCAGTGGGGTGGGTGCGGCCGATTCGACGGAGTGGGCGTCTACGACTCCCACAACATCACGGTCACCAACAACGCCTTCGTGGGAGCCGACAGCGCGGTGCGCCAGGACTCGATCAGCACGCAGATCGTGCAGTCGGGGAACACCCTGTAGTCAGCGCTTCACCCGGATGAGCCACATCCCGGTGGCTCTCCAGAGGGCGTACCGGAGCCGCTGCGCCAGGCGCGCGGCTCCGGCGGCCTTTTGGTAGGTGAACTCGTCGAGGCTCCGGAGCCCCAGCCCGGCCAGATGGATATGCCACTTCATCCCGGCGAACCGGCGCACGTTGGCCTTCACCTTGTCGGGGTGCTCGTCCTCCCCTCCGAACGCCCCCCGCTGGAGCATGATCCCACCGTCCCGCAACGCGGAGATGAGGCGCCGGGCGGCGCCCAGCGGGTCCGGCAGATGGGAGAACACATCGAAGCACACCACCGCGTCGTAGGTCCCATCGGGCTCCGGCAACGGCGAGCGGGACTCCACGAACCGGGCCTGGATCCCCCGGCGCTCGAACCGGTGGCGGGCGAACCGAAACGCCGGGCCGTCCACGTCCACCAGGGTGACCTCATAGCCCCGTTCCGCCAGGAACAGGGCATCGGTGCCCACGCCACCGCCGAAGTCCAGGACCCGGCCCCCCGTCTCCGGTGGATGGTCTCGAACGAAGGCCACCAGGGCCTGCCGGTACGGCAAGCGTGACAGGCTGGCGTGCCACTGCATGAGCTCCCAGATCTCCAGGTCGGTCGACCCGTAGAACGCCATCCGTTCTTCATCCGTCGTCGGATCCGCGCGGCGGAAATCCTCGGCCAGCTCGTCGAAGCGGTAGGACTGGAGACGATCCAGGCAGGCCTGGGGATCCATGCCGGTGAACGCGGACAGGTCCTCGAGGTCTTCGTCCGCGACGAACACGGGCTCAAGGCTCACGCGTCCTCCGCCTCCAGCCGTCGCCGGCGGCCGGCCTCCCGCCGGGTGCGGACCCGGCTCACGATGCCGGTCCCCAGGGCCGACCGGAAGAGCACGCTCCAGGCCAGGCGCTCGCGGGGAGAGGTTCTGATCGCCGTCCACGCGGCTCGCCGGGCCTCCGGCAGCCTCAGCAGGGTGTACAGGTGGCCCGCGTGGTTGGCCTGGACCCGGGCTCGGAGCCTTGAAGCCACCGGCCGGAGCTCCGGATCTCCGAGGATGAGGTCCTCCAGGATCAGCAGCTTGTCCTGGTACACGGCCACCGGGTCCCGGGCCGACACGTTGTCGCCGTGGACCCGGTACGAGGCCAGCGGCTCGTCCACGTAGATCACCTCGTGAGACCGAGCCACCCGGTACCAGAGATCCACGTCCTCGGTCACCTTGGTCCGCTCGTTGAACCCGCCCAGCTCCACGATCACGTCGCGACGAAAGATGCTCGTGGGTGCCGGCGGGAAGAACTGCAACATCACCAGGTCACGGTAGATGTCTCCGCCATGGAACGGAAACTGCAGGCCCATCCGTCCCTGCCGGCGGCCATCGGCGCCGATGACCCAGCAATCGCTGAACGCCGCGGCCCCGACGTCGCCGGCGGCCTCCAGGGCGTCCACCTGTCGCGCCAGCTTGTGCGGGGCCCACAGGTCATCGGACCCCAGGGCGGCGAAGTACTTCCCGGTCGCTTCAGCCAACGCCTGGTTCAACGTGCGGCAGATCCCCCGGTTTTCCCGGGCCACCAGTCGCACGGGGAACCCGGTGGGCGTGGAGTCCAGGTGCCGGCGGATCACCTCGGGCGACCCATCCGTGGAGCCGTCATCCACCACCAGGAGCTCGATCTCGCCGAGGGTCTGGCCGAGGACGCTGTCGATGGCCCGGGTGACGTAGCGAGCGTGGTTGAACGAGGGGATGACCACGCTGACCAGGGCCGTCATGGGGCCATCCGCCTCACGGTACCATCAGACGAATGGCTCCCGTAGATTCCGGGGGTGGCGTCGGGGACTGCCGGATCATCGACCTGCCCAAGATCGCCGATCCACGAGGCAACATCACGTTCATCGAGGGAACGCGGCACATCCCCTTCACCATCAATCGGGCGTTCTACCTGTACGACGTGCCCGGCGGCGAGTCCAGGGGTGGGCATGCCCACCGGGATCTCGAGCAGTTCATGATCGCCGCGTCCGGCAGCTTCGACGTGGTGGTGAAGGACGGCCGGGACACCAAGCGGTTCTTCCTCAACCGCTCCTATTACGGCCTGTACATCCCTCCGATGGTGTGGCGAGAGATGGAGAACTTCTCGTCCGGCTCCGTCTGCCTGGTGCTGGCGTCGGAGTTCTTCGACGAGTCGGACTACTACCGGGAGTACGACGAGTTCCTGGAAGCCGCGACGCGCCGTCCATGAAGGTCCCGTTCCTGGACGTGGGAGCGAGCTACCGGGAGCTCCGGGACGAGATCGACGGGGCCGTGGCCCGGGTCCTGGACAGCGGCTGGTACCTCCTGGGCCGGGAGCTCGAGTCATTCGAGCGAGCCTTCGCCGAGGTCGCCGGGACCAAGCACTGCGTCGGGGTGGCCAGCGGACTGGATGCCCTCCAGCTGGGGCTGAGCGCCATGGGGGTCGACCCGGGAGCCGAGGTCATCGTTCCGTCCAACACCTACGTGGCCACGTGGCTGGCCGCCACTCACCTGGGAGCCACCCCGGTACCGGTGGAGCCGGTGGAGGCCACCTACAACCTCGATCCGGCCAGGGTGGAGGCGGCCATTACCCCCCGGACCAGAGCGATCGTTCCCGTGCACCTGTACGGGCAGCCCGCCGACATGGCCCCGATCATGGAGATCGCCGGCCGGCGCGGGCTGCGGGTCCTGGAGGACGCCGCGCAGGCCCACGGGGCGCGCTCCCGGGGACGGCCGGTGGGGAGCCTGGGCGATGCGGCCGCGTGGAGCTTCTACCCGGGGAAGAACCTCGGCGCGTTCGGCGACGCCGGGGCGGTGACCACCAACGACGACCAGATCGCCGACCGGGTGCGGCTGCTCCGCAACTACGGCTCCAAGGTCAAGTACCGGAACGAGACGGTCGGGTTCAACAGCCGGATGGACGAGATCCAGGCCGCGGTCCTGGAGGTCAAGCTCCGGCACCTCGAGGGGTGGAACGCTCGTCGTGCCGATGTGGCCGGAAGGTACCTGGCCTCGCTGAAGGGCTCCGGCGTGGTGCTCCCGGAGGTCCCGGGATGGACCGACCCGGCCTGGCATCTGTTCGTGATCCGTTCGTCGCGACGAGACGAGCTGCAGACGCACCTGGCCACGGCCGGCATCGAGACCCTGATCCACTACCCCATCCCTCCACACCTTCAGGAGGCGTACGCCTTCCTGGAGCTGGGAGAGGGCAGCCTGCCGATCTCCGAGGCCATCCACCGGGAGGTGCTGTCCCTGCCGATCGGGCCCCACTTGGACGAGCGAGCGGTGGCCCTGGTGACCGAGGCCGTTACCGAGTTCGGGCAGCAGGCCGCCTGAACGGACGCATCCGCCGACCCACCCACCGGCGGGCCAGGCCGCCTCGGACCATGGCCCACTGCATGGACCGGCCCCGAACCCCGAACCCCGACCGGAGGCGGATCACCGGACGCTCGTCGCCCGCCCAGTTCCGCTTGTAGCTGGAGTCACCGCGGAGGCAGTCGAACTCGTACATCCCGTCCATGCAGGCTCGCTCGATCACCCGCGCCATGAGCACGGAGCCCGCTCCTCGCCACCGCCGGTCCGCGGACCGGCCGCCCTGGTAGTGGCTGGCACGCCCGGCAACCTCGAACATCACCTGGCTGCCCACCACCTCCCGGCCGGCCAGCAGCTCGTGGATCATCAGCTCCCCGCGGGCGATCCCCCGCGCAGCGGCACGAGCGAAGCGGTCGAACCGCGGGAGGAACCCCGAAGCTTCCCCCCAGGCCTCCCGGTGGAGGGATCGCAGTCGCTCGAGTGCGGCGGCAGCCTCTTCCGGGGGAACGACGCGGTGGGTGACCTCGGCCTCCCGACTCATGCGCCGCTGGGAGTCCTTGGTCGACTTCCGGGCCCCCGAGTGCTCGGCGAGGTACGCGTCGAAGTCGGGAGGCAGCTTGGTGAATGGCGCCACCGCGATGGTGTCGCGATGGACGGGTCCCGGAAGGGTCTCCCCCAGCCGGGTGGTCTCGGCCAGCCCGGCCAGCTCGATCAGCCGGTCCCCGGGTCTTCGGAACCACCCCCGGATGGCTTCGACGACGTCCTGTCCACGCCCGGGCTCGGCCACGAGATCGAAGTGATCGGGAGCCAGGTCGTGACCGGCCTCCCGGAGCCGTTCGAGACCCCGGAAGACGTCTCGTTCCAGGGCCACCCCGCCCACCAGGGTGTCTCCCTCCATGGCCAGGACGAAGATGGTCTCGGGTCCGGCGGTCCCCTCCAGCCACCAGGAACGTAGGAATGGCGAAGCGAGCGGGAGTGCCTCGACCATCGAGTCCCATTGCTGGGCGAGGTCATCGAGTCGAGGTCGGACCACCACCTGGACGCCCATGAAGGGTTCATCGGTCCCGGGCTCCGGACCTTGAGGAGAGCACTCTACCGCGCCCCGGGCCCCAAGCTCTCGTAGAGGGCGACGAGCTTCCCGGCCACCACGTCCGGGGCCTGTCGGCTCTTGATCCGATCCCTGCCTGCCGCGGCCAGCCGGCGCCGCAGGAGCTGGTCGGTCATCAGCCTGGCCAGGCGGTCCGCCAGAGCGGACGGGTCCCCCGGCGGCACCAGGAGTCCCGAGACCTCGTCTTCCACAAGCTCGGGGACCCCTCCCACGGAGGTGGCCAGGACCGGGGTCTCCAGCGACAGGGCCTCGGCGATGGACAGGGGCGACCCCTCGAAGGTCGAGGAGGAGACGAACGCGTCCGCGACCTGGAGGAGGTCAACCAGCTCTTCGTGCGGCACGGTGGGGTGGATCCGGACCTGCTGGGATAACCCCAGCTCCTCGATCCGTTCGGCCACCGCGTCGCGAACCGGGCCGGTGCCCAGCAGGAGGACGTCCGGCCGGAGGTCTCTGCGGCCCAGCTCGGCCACCGCGTCGAGGAGGTACCGATGGCCCTTCTCCGGCACGAACCGGGCCGGCACCAACGCCACGAACGTGCCGGGCGCCACGCCGAACCGCGCGCGGATGGCCTCCGCCCGATCACCGTTGGGGCCCGGCTCCGCCACCACCGCGTTGGGGATG
>DAITPV010000066.1:0-9778 GCA_036833435.1 Actinomycetota bacterium
ACTGCCGTCTGGGTTCGCAGAGGCCTGGCGATCGTCCTGGCCGCCCTGGGCCTGTGGCTCGTGATCAGGGGGGTGGTCGGCTGATGCTGTTCGGGGTGAATGTTTCGACGTCCGGTCCCGACCCAGTTGGCTTCGCTCGGCGAGCAGAGGAGCTGGGGTTCGACTGGGTGTCGGCGTCGGACCACCTGCACGGAGACACGCCGACGTACGAGACCTGGACCATGTTGTCGTGGATCGCTGCGCGAACCACGCGGATCCGGGTCGGAACCCGCGTCCTGGCCACCCCGTACCGAAACCCGGCGGTGGTTGCCAAGATGGCCGAGACCCTGCATCGCCTCTCCGAGGGGCGGCTGATCCTGGGACTCGGCGGTGGATACGCCGACGAGGAGTTCCGGGCATTCGGCGTGGGGGAGCGGTCACCCAGGGACAAGGTCGACGGCATGGAGGAGGCCGTTCGGATCGCACGAGGCCTGTGGTCCGAGCGGAGCTTCTCGTTCCAGGGGCGGTTGTACAGGACCGAAGGCGCCGAGCTGGAGCCGAAGCCAGACCGCCCCATCCCGATCTGGCTGGGCACGTACGGGCCTCGGGCCCTGGCGGTCACCGGCCGGCTGGCCGATGGGTGGATCCCCACGCTGGAGCTCGCTCCTCCCGAGCGAGTCACGGAGATGCGTGATCGGGTCCTGGAGGCCGCGCGTGACGCCGGCCGGGAGCCCGACGAGATCACCTGTGTCTACAACCTGGACATCCGGGTGGACGAACGGGCCGAGCCGGATCCCCTGGTGGTGTCGGGGCCGCCGGAGTCGGTCGCGGAACGACTGGTGGAGTTCGCAGCGCTGGGATTCACCGCTTTCCACTTCCTACCGGTCGGTGACGATCAGGACGAGCAGGCCGAGCGACTGGCTCGAGAGGTCATCCCCGCGGTCAGGGCCGGGTCGGAGGGATAGGAGGCCCTCGATGGGATACGGCAGAGCGATCGTCGTCGACCGGCTCTCGTCGGTGGAGCTGGATCGGTCCAGGCAGGTGGTTTACGACCGTGAGATCGGGCTCCGGCTCCTGTACGAGGATCCGGGCTCAGGAGCGGAGCACTATATCGTTCGTTACCCGGCCGGCCTCAAGGCTCGGATGCACCGGCACAGCGCCGCCCAGACCATCGTGGTGCTGGAGGGGAGCATGGAGGTCAATGGCGAGGTCGTTGGCCCGGGTGCCTACTGTCATCTTCCCGGGGGAGAGGCGATGAGCCACGCGCCAGCGGGCGACGCCCCGTGCCTATTCGTCACGGTGTTCGACGGCCCCTTCGACGTGGAACCCCTCGCCGATTGACCGGTGGGGACTCCGCGTGCCGACGCGTACCCAGCGGCTAGAGTTCGTGATCAGGGGGTTCGAAGCATGACCGGAGGATCGGACGCAAAAGGTGCTCCGCCCGACTTCACTCCCGAGGGGGCCGCTGGATGGCTCAGCGAGTTGGGGGAGCAGGATCGTCGCGCAGCGCTCGCCTGGGCAGGCGAGCACCTGACGGAGCTGCGGCAGTCCGTGTATGGCCAGCGGATCCTGTACTGGACCCTCGGGATCAGCTTCGTGCTCGGCTTGGCCATTCATGTAGGTGCGTACCTGCTCAAGTCGTCGGTGACGACAGAGCCCCTTGGACTGATTGCCGATCTCCTTTATGCGCTCGGCTTTTCACTGTGGACCGGTGGTGTCGTGGTGCTGTTCCTCCAGATCGTCCCGGAGGCAAAGCGGCGTCAATTCAAATCGGTGCTTGATGCCTACGAGGCAGCCCGGCGCGATGAGGCGCGGAAGGGAAGCAACCAAGCGACAGAGGGCGATGAAGCGCCGACCTAGTCGCGTCCCGCCCTCGGGGGCGGTCGGGAATCGTTCGCGGACGTAGTAGGTTGCAGGGAGCGCGAAGGCGAGGAGGCGAGATGAGCGAGGAGCGAGCGACGTTCGGCGCTGGATGTTTCTGGGGTGTGGAGTACGTTCTCCGGCGAGTCCCGGGGGTCACCGACGTCCGGGTCGGGTACAGCGGCGGCCACACCGACCGGCCGACCTACGAGGAGGTGTGCTCCCACACGACGGGCCACGCCGAGGTGGCCCAGGTCACGTTCGATCCCGATCGGGTGAGCTACGAGCAGCTCCTGGAGGTGTTCTGGGCGTTGCACGACCCGACCCAGGTCGATCGGCAGGGGCCCGACGTCGGCGACCAGTACCGGAGCGTGATCTTCACCCACTCCGAGGACCAGCGGCTGGCAGCCACCGAGTCGAAGGCCAAGGCGCAGGCGCGGTTCGACCGGCCGATCGCCACCCAGATCGAGCCGCTCCAGGCCTTCTACCCGGCGGAGGACTACCACCAGGAGTACTACGGAAAGAACGGCCACGAGCCGTACTGCCACGTGGTCCCCACGCGGACCCTGGAAGAGCTCGGGCTCATCCCCGCCGGGGCGTAGCGAAGCGCGGCGTGGCGTTGCCGCCTGGTCCGGCGAGGGCCCTCAGCCGCCCAGGACCTCCTCTGCACCCTCCGACGGCTTCGGGTCGGGCAGGCGCACCATGCGGAACGAGTTCAGGAACCCGATGAGGCTCGCGATGATCGGGACCAGCAACGCCACCTGGAGGGCGAGCGGTCGGGTCTCGGTGTTGATGCGCTCGATCTCCGCCTGGACCTCCTGAGGCTCGCCGGCCAACAGGTCCTCGAGCTGGGTATTGCTCAGCAGCTGCGCATCCTCCTCAAGCGCTGCGGCGACCTGCTGCTTGTCCTGCGGAGGGAGCACCGTGCTCGACTCGGCCTTCTGCGTGAACGCGAGCGACAGCGTGGCCAGCATGATCGCGCCCGCGACGGCGAGCCCGAACGAGAGGCCGAATGATCCCGCCGCCGAGTTCACCCCCGCGGCCTCGCTGACCCGTTCTCCCTCGATCGGCGACAACGTGTAGTTGTTGAGCTGGGAGACGAGCAGACCCAGCCCCGCCCCCGCGATCATCAACGGGACCAGGAGGTACCAGCCCGACGTCGCTCGAGGAACGATCGGGATCAGCAGCCCCATGCCGACGAGGAGAAGGCCGAACCCCGTCTGGATGACGCGGCTCGGCCGCCGCTTCCCTGATCGCCTCCCGGCGAGCAGTGCGACCCCGAACATGCTGAGCGACAGCGGCGCGATGGACAGCCCGGTCAGCATCGCGTTGTACTCGAGGACCATCTGCAGAAAGATCGGCAGGGCGATCATCGTCCCGCCGAGAGAGATCTGCTGGAGCATCTGCCCGGTGACCCCGAGCCGGAACGCCTTGGAGGAGAACAGGCCGGGGTCGAGCAGCGTCGGCTTCCCCTTCCGCTTGCGGCGAACCAGCCAGTACGCGAGCGCGGCCAGGCAGACGACTCCCGTCGCGATGAGCACGCCCACGGCCTCGCCCCCTTCCTGCCACACCAGGATCCCCAGCACGACGCCTCCCATGCCCAAGGCAGAGAGGATCGAGCCGAGCACATCCACATGCCGTGGTCCGGTGTAGGGCACGTCGCGAACGAGCCCGATCCCGGACAGGACGACCGCGATGATCACGACCTCGAGCGCGAACCCCACTCGCCAGGACAAGAAGGTGGTGATGAACCCGCCGAGGAGCGGCCCCACCGCGGCCGCGATCGCGGCTGATGCGCCGACCAGCGCGTAGACTTTCTTCCTGGCTGCTCCCTCGAAGTTCCCATGGATCAGAGACTGCATGGACGGCAGCAGCAGGGCAGCGCCGATCCCTCCGAGGATTGCCCAGAAGATGATGATCGGGAGGACGCTTCGGGCCAGGGTCATCGACAGGGCCCCGATGGCGTATCCGAGCAGGCCGAGCACGTACCCTCGCTTGCGGCCGAAGAGGTCGGCTACCTTGCTGCCGATCAGGATGAGGGCGGCCGACACGAGCGCTTCGAGCGCGATCGCCGACTGGACGCTGCTGACGGTGGTGTCCAGGTCCCTGACGACCGACGAGATCGAGACGTTCATCAGGGAGGTGTCCACGACCAGAACGAACATCGCCATCGCCAGCAAGATGGCCAGTCGGCCGGCGCGCTTCGGACTTGCGGCCACCGTGGTATCTGACTTTTCGCTCAATCCGTCCGCCCACCGTTCTCAGGATCCCAGGGAACCGTATCTCACGCCCGGTCGTCAGTGCAGCCGGGATTCGAGCCAGATCACGGCCACCGCGATCGAGATGATGACGACGCCCGCCACCAGGGATCGCATCCACGACAGCCCATCTCGACGGCTGAGGGAAACCGCGAGAAAGAACAGCAACGCGATCGTCAGCCGCACACTCAGCCGGTAGCCGGTGTCGAGCGCCACGATCCCAGCTGCCGCCATGGACAGCGGGGCGATGGGGACGAGCGAGGAAAGCAGCAGCGGCACATCGTGCGTCAGCGCCCTGCCCAGGTCGGCAGCATGCAGGCGGCCGGCTCGTGCCGCTTTGGGGACGAGCGCGGCGAACACGTGTGCGATGTACAGGACGGTCGCCGTGGCCCCGATCGCGCCGATCGCGATCTGCGGGGCGGGTGGGTCCGACTGTGACCCGAGCGAGGAGACCACCGCGAGGTAGACGATCGACCCGTAGAAGGCCAGGGTGACCTCGACGTCGTCCAGGAAACCACCCCGGGTGCCCACCGGATGGAGCGTAATGCCTCCACGTCTCGAGCCGGCACCCTCAGCGGAGGCGGACGGGAATCGAACCCGCCTGCCAGCTTGTCGCCGGCACACCGGTTTTGAAGACCGGGGGGCCCACCAGGCGCCCTGACGCCTCCAGCGGCAAGGATACGGGCCTGGATGGGAGGTAGGCCGAGCTAGACGATCAGGGCGATCCCCATGCCCAGCAGCCAGACAGACCACGCGATGTAGAGGACCGGGATCGCGGCACCGGCGACGCTCCATCCCCGTTCCTCGTTGGGACCCAGGAACTCCGCGGAGCTCACCGCGAGTCCGGCGCCGATCACCATCCCCGGCCACCCGAGCCAGGTCGGCAGCAGGCTCCCAAGGATGATGGCGATCCCGACCAGGATCGACCACACGCCGGTCAAGAGATAGCCGAGATGCTCGCCGACCCCGACGCCGAGGTACTGGTGGAATGCTCGGAACAGTGCTCCGGCCGTCTCGCGCTGCACCGGGCCGGCCTCTGGGTCAGCGTGGGCCCGGGCCAAGCTCGGCACCAGGTACACCCATCGAAGGAGTCCGAGCATCTGCACCAGACCGGCCAGGGCGCCGACGACCGTCGCCACCGGCAGGACGCCTCGAAAACCGAGCGCCTGCGAAAGGAGCACCACGGCACCGATCATCAGGAGGCCGGAGAGCATGAACGCCCACCACAACAAGATCAGAGAAGAGCCTCCAGCTCTGAATCGCTCCAGGATCTCTTCGGCCGGCCGCCGCAGGATGTCCGGGTAGTCGAACCGTTTCGCCAGGAGTGCGAACGTCACGTTGAACCACAGTGGGGCGGCGATCAGAAGAGTTGCCGCGCCGATCTCGGTCGTCATGACGGTACCGCCCTTGGCGCGAAGACCGAGTGCGTCACGCCATCTTGTTGGACAGGTCCTCTTCGAGTTCGCGCGCCTGTTCGATCGCCGGGCTCTCGCCGAGTTCGTCCAGCTCGAACACCTGACGGATCTCCATCTCGCCTTCGGCCTCCGGTTCACCGCCGGCCTCGAACGGGAGCCGCTTGGCCCACTCGATCGCCTCGTCCATCGACTTCACCTGGAGGATCCAGTAGCCGGCAACGGTCTCCTTCGCCTCTCCGAAGGGACCGCCGACCACCGTGCGCTTCCCCCGGGAAAACCTGACCCGAACGCCCTCTGCGCTCCAGTGCAGCGCGGAGAGATCACGAAGTACGCCAGCCTTCGACAGCTCCTCGTTGTACTTGGCCATCGCGGCCAGGAACCCCTCGCTCGGCAGGTGGCCGGGTTCCCGGTCTCCCTTGATCATCATCATCACTCGCATGTCTGCCTCCTGCCTTGTTGGTCCGTGTCTTCGCTCCGAAGGATGAGGCTCCCTATTGTCCCGACGGCATCGCCGTGATCACGACCTTTCCTCGGCCGTGACCCCGGTCCAGGTGCCGGATCGCGTCGGCGGCCTCGACCAGCTGATAGGTGCGATCGATGACCGGGGTGACCGTGCCGGCCTCGATGAGCTCTTTCACTGCCGAGAGGTCCTCCTTGCGCTCCTTCGAAGCCAGCGGACTCAGCCTCTGGCTCACGAACGGCGACACCATGAGCGCGCGCAGGAGGCGCCCCGCGCCCGCGACCCACCGCCCCCTTGCTTCCGCTCCCACCAGCACGAGCGTCCCCCGATGCGTGAGGGCCCGCCTGAGGCGTGACAGGGAGCGGTTCCCCCCGATATCGAGGATGACGTCCCATCGCCGTCCCGACTCCGTGAAGTCCTCGCGCGTGTAGTCGATGACCTCATCCGCACCGATCGATCGGACCAGGTCCACCTTCGCCGTGCTGCAGACGCCGGTGACGTGTGCTCCGAGCGCCTTGGCGATCTGCACGGCGAACGACCCCACCCCTCCGCCCGCGCCGGTGATCAGGACCTTCTGCCCCGATCGGACCTGCCCATTGTCGCGAAGAGCTTGCAGGGCGGCGAAGGCGGATGTCGGGACGGCTGCCGCCTGATCCATAGTGAGGATCGACGGTTTGAGGACGAGCTTGTCCGGTTGAGCGCACACGTACTCGGCGAACGAGCCCTGGCAGGTTCCGAAGACCTCGTCGCCCGGCTGGAACTCAGTCACGTCCTTGCCGACCATCTCGACGCGACCGGCCACATCCATGCCTCTCACCCGGATCTTTGGGCGACGCAGCCCGAACTCGGGGACGATGAGGCGGAGCACGTACGGCAAGCCGGTCATGACGTGCCAGTCGCCCATGTGAGCGCTTGCGGCATGGACGCGGAGCAGGACCTCGCCGCCGCCCGTGACGGGTCTGTCGATCTCTTCGAGCGCCAGGACGTCAGGTGAGCCGTACCGGTCCTGGACGATCGCTCTCATCGTCCTGGCCTCGTCGGCCGGGATCGGGAGGTCGAGCGTGGCGTGCTGGTCTCGGGGGATGGCCTTCCTCCGCTACGCCGACGGCACCGGAGCGGAATCGGTGGGCACCTCTGTTCTCGCCGCCGTAGCGCCCCACGCACGGTTCAGATGCTCTTGCAGGTACGCACCGTTGGCGAATGCCACGAGGAGCATCAGCGCGACCGCAAGTGTGGGTTCGACCGTCTGGCCGACACCCCGTCGTGTCTCCACGCTCTGAACGTGCTTCGCCGTGTTGTACATGGCGATGAAGGGCGGCACGATGATGACCCAGCCGAAGATCATCGCCATCAGCGAGCGGGTGGGGCTGATGCCCTCGTCGTTCTGGGCTCGCTTGAGCTCGACATTGATCTTGTAGTACCAGACGAAGAAGTACACGCCCAGCGTGAGGAACGATAGTCCCAGCACTCCAAGCGGCTCGCGCTTCTTGTATTGCTGGCCTTCTACGGTAACCATTTCGGCCATGTTGGGAACACCTCTCTCTTTCGGAAGTCGTACGCCTCCGCGGAAGATCCCTGGAAGGCGTCGGACATTTGGGTTGACAATTTTCCGCCTCGATATCTGCCCTCCTCTGTCCGCGTCGTGTGAGGGTCAGGTACCCGCGCAAGGCGAGAACACTGCGTCTCTGTGAGTGTCTAGTGCCTGGCGATGCGCGTCAATGGCCCGAAATGACTACATACGTGCGGTCTCGCTACGCGTCGGCGAATGGATAGGGCCCCGGATCGCCGCCCGAGGCCACGGCCTCCAGCCGGGGGAGCGTCAGATCCCATCCCTGTGAGTGGAACCGTCGAGCGTCCTCGGTGGGAAGCCCGCTGTGGCGCACCCGAAGGATCGTGGACTCTCCGTCCGGAACGAGCACGACCTCCACGATCGAAGCTCCGGGCGGGACTCCGGTGAGGCCCTGGGGGAGTCCCTCGATGTGCTCCAGACGCAAGCCTTCGGGGAGCTTCTCGAGGGGATCCCATCCCCACGTGTACACCACCCGATTCGGCGGATCGACCTCCACGTACACCCCCCGCACGACCGCTCGCGAGGAGCCGGTCATGGTGACCCGGAATGTCCCGCCAGGCCTCGGGTCGAGCTCCGCGTCGACGCCTTGCCACTGGCGGTACCGCTCGGGATCGGTGAAATAGGAGAACACGGTTTCCGGACGAGCGGCGATGCGTCGCTCGATCTCGATCACTTCCGTGGAGGCCTTCACCTCGTGCGCTCCTCGTTCTCCGCCAGTCGGGCCAGGCGGTCGATGTCAGCCTCCCACATCCTTTTCAGCACGCTCTTGAGCGGCCCGAGTCGCGCTCGGTTGGCTCGGTACAGACGGGTGGTCCCCCGCCTCCTGGTGTTGACCAGTCCGGCGTGCTCCAGGACCCGGAGGTTCTGGGAGATCGCCGGCCAGCTCACCTCGAAGTGGGAGGCGATATCACCGGAGGAGCGCTCCCGGTCCCACACCAGCCGGAGGATCTCCCGTCGCCGGGGGCTGCTCACGGCCCGAAGGGCGGAATCCTCCATGACCTCATTGAAGCACATCCGGACCCCGTTGTGAAGGTTGCACTTAATTAAGTAGTGTGTTTAGAATCTCGGGCCCAGGCGCCGAGGGCGGCGCCGTGAGAAGGAGGCCCGCACATGAGAGCTCGATCGATGGTCCTGGCGGTAGCCACCATGGCCGCCACCCTCGGCGGGGTGGGTTGGGGGGCGGTTCCGGCCCAGGCGGCGACGGTGTGCACGTGGGCGGGCACGCCGGCCGAACCCACCGGGACGTTCACGGTTCGGCCCGGGCTCACCGCCATCCCGTCCGCGGAGCCGGCGAGCCTCCGGGCCACCGGGCCGATCGGCGGAGGTCCCGGATGCAGGGGGAGGATGACGTTCGTCGGCGAGTTCCACGCGGGTTCGACCTGTGAATTCGCCACGTTCGAGGGCCGGGTCAAGGGACTGAGGGGTGCGGCCCGGTTCCACGGGGCCGGAACCGTGCTGGCGCCGTCGATCCTGTACGACAAGGCGGGCAACGCGATCGGATCGGAGCAGCCTCAGCTGGTGACCGGGGCTGGCAGCGGCAGCGAGCTGTCCGACTGCCTGACCCCCGAGGGGTTCACGCGCGGAAGCTTCAGCTCGATCCTCGAGCTGTTCTAGGGAAGGAGGAGCGGATGCCATTCGTGGAGGTGTACAGCCAGGCGGGATCGGTATCAGAGGACCGGAAGAGCCGGATCGCCGAGCGACTGGTTGCCGAGGTGATGAGGGCGGAGGGTGCGCCCGACAACGAGCAGGTCCGGTCGATCTCTTGGCTCGTGTGGCACGAGCCCACGCTGTGGTCCATCGGAGGAAGGCCCGTCGGAGCGGGTGACTCGCCGCGCTACGTGGTCCGGGTCACGGTTCCGGCGCCGGCGCTGGACGACGCCAAGCGCGCGGAGATCGTCAGGGCGGTCACACAGGTGCTGGCCGAGGCCGACGACGATCCCGAGCGCCTCCTCACGTCGCTCGACTCGTTCGTCCTCCTCAACGAGGTTCCCGACGGTGACTGGGGCTCCCTGGGGCAGGTCTTCCGGTTCGCCGATATCGCCAGCTACGCCCTGACGGGTGCTCCGGGACAGCTGAACGACGACGAGGTTCGCGACGCCTTGAGCATCGATCGGACCGGGACGGCCGAACCAGCCGTGCCGGCCACCTAAACGTCCAGACCGCGAGGTCGGGGTTGCCCGGCGAGGAAGGCTCCGGGGCGGCGACAGCGCATCGCCGTCCGCCGATGGCAACCCCC
>DAITPV010000067.1:0-9770 GCA_036833435.1 Actinomycetota bacterium
GAGGACGAGGACGTCTCGCTCGAGTCCATCGTCGAGGACCTGAAGCGCCGCGAGGGTCGCAGCTAGTAGGAATGCTGCTCGTCGGCCTGACCGGCGGCCTGGGAACCGGAAAGTCCACCGTGGCCCGCATGTTGTCCCAGCGCGGAGCGGTGGTGGTGGACGCCGACGAGCTGGCCAGGGGAGCCCTGGACCCCGGAACCTCCGCCGCCTCCCAGGTCCGCGAACGGTTCGGCGACGAGGTTCTCACCCCGGACGGCGCCATCGACCGAGCCGCCCTCGCCCAGGTGGTGTTCGCCGACGGGGAGAAGCGACGGGCCCTGGAGTCGATCACCCACCCGGCGGTGTTCCAGACGCTGATGGAGACCGTCGAGGCGCACCGGTCGAGCGACGACGTGGTGGTGTTCGATGCAGCGCTCATCGTGGAGACGGGATTCCACGAGGCCTGTGACCTCCTCGTGGTGGTCACCGCACCGGTGGAACTGCAGGTGGAGCGGGTGGCTAGGGACCGGGGGATGGATGAAGGAGAGGCCCGGGCACGGATCGCCGTCCAGAGCTCACCGGAGGAGCGCGAAGCGGTAGCGGACGTGGTGATCCGCAACGACGGCGACCTCCGGTCGCTCGAAGAGCAGGTCGACGCGCTGTGGGAGGACCTCCGGGGCCGCGCCGCCCGCCGCGGATAGGCTGAGGGAACGATGGATCTGCGAGCGGTGTTCTTCGATGCCGGCGAGACGCTCCTGTACCCGCACCCCTCCTTCGCCGAGGTGTTCACCGAGGTCCTCCGGGACGCGGGGCACTCGCTGGACCCGGCGGTGGTGAACGAGGTGGTGTCGGCCTACTCGCAGCGGTTCACGGACTCCCTGCTGACCGGGGAGGGAAGGCTGTGGTCAACATCCTCGGAACGCTCCCGGAAGATGTGGCGGTTCGTGTACGACCATTTCCTGACCGAGGTCGGGGTCCCCGCGGACGAGCACGATGAGATCTTCGAGCGGCTGTACTCGCGGTTTACCGACCTGTCCACCTACCGCCTCCACCCCGACGCGCTGCCGGTTCTCGATCGCCTCCGAACGGCCGGGCTGAAGCTGGGCCTGATCTCGAACTTCGAGGCCTGGCTGGAACGGCTCCTCGACGCCCTCGAGGTGGGCCACTACTTCGACGTCACGGTGATCTCCGGGGTGGAGGGAGTCGAGAAGCCGGATCCGCAGATCTTCCGGATCGCCCTCGAGCGGGCCGGGGTCGAGGCGGAGCGCTCCGTCTACGTGGGAGACCACCCGCTGTTCGACGTCCAGGCGGCCCGCGAAGCCGGCATGGTGCCCGTGCTGGTCGATCGGCGGGGGCGGCACCCGGATGCCGATGCCATCCGCATCACCTCGCTGGAGGATCTCCCGGCCGCCGTGGGGCTGGCCGCCTGACCCGGTTGCGCGACCCCCGCCGCGAGCCGTTCAATAACCCCGTGCACGACAGAGCCGTCGGCAACCTGGACGAGGTTCTCAACAACCTCGACGTGTTCCGGTCCGCCGCCCAGGACCTCGTGCAGCCGTGCCCCTCGGGGTTCCGGCGGGTCCCCATCGCCATCGGCTCGGACTTCTACTTCTCCATCCAGGCCCTGGGTCCCGACCAGATCGCCTTCGCCCACACCCATCCGGACTCGGAGGAATGGACCGTGGTCCTTCAGGGGGAGGGCGAGGCCAAGATCCACGTGTCCGTCCCGGTGAGCCAGGGCGACATCCTGGGCCGGGCAGCGGCGCACCCGCACGGGTTCCGGGCCGGGCCGGAGGGGTTGTTCCTCCTGTCGATCCAGGTCCCCCGCCCCGGCGAGCCCTCGACCACCTGGGACGAGCCGGGGACCACGTCGGACCCGGTCGACTGCGCGGCGGGGGGACGGTGCCGGCGGTGCCCACGGTGTGGCGGCCACTCGGCCGGGGGTCGGCGGGACCTGTTCGAGTGCGAGAACTGCACCCTGGAGTTCTGAGCTCCAGAGAATGGCCGACCCTCCCGAGCGCACCTACACCGTGGAGCAGGCCAACGCGGAGCTGGAGAACCTCCGCGAGTCGCTGACCAGGATCCGAGAGGCCCGGCGAAGCATCCTTCGGACGGCCACCAGCATCCGCGAGCGGGTCCCGGCGAACGGCGGTGGGGGAGAGGGCGCGGAGCACTGGGAAGCGGTCCGGACCCTCCGCCAGGAGGTTGAGGGCCTGTCGGCCAGGAGCATCATCCTGAGGGACGCGGATACCGGCCTGATCGACTTCCCCGCCGAACGTGAAGGGCGACAGGTGTACCTGTGCTGGCGGCCCGACGAGGACCGGGTGTCCCACTGGCACGACCCGGACACCGGCTTCGGCGGGCGCAAATCCCTCTGAGGACCTCCGTCTTCGTTCTGGGTTGACAGAACGTTCTGAATATTCTAAACACTAGGTATGGATCGGCCCACGGCGATCTTCGTGGAGGGGATGGGAACGGCGGCCGCGACGTCGGGGGTCCTGACCCAGCTCCAGGGGCGGATCTTCGCGCTCCTGTACCTCCAGGGCGGGTCCCTGTCCCTGGACGACATCGCCGCAGAGCTCCAGCAGAGCAAGAGCAACATCTCCGTCAACATCCGCGGATTGGTCGACTGGCACCTGGTCCGCCGGGCGCCGGTCCCGGGCTCCAGGAAGGATCACTACGAGGCGGCCACCGACTTCTGGCGGGTGATGCAGGAGATCATGGAGCGCCGATTCAGATGGAACCTCCGGCAGGTGATGGCCACCGTGGAGGAGACCCGGCAAGCGGCGGCCGAGGGTGCGAAAGAGCGGCAGGCGGATCTCAACCCCCGCCTCGAAGCCCTGCGAACGTTCGCGGCTGCGGTGGACGGAGCCATCCGAGCGTTCGGCGACGGTGAGCCCCTTGCCCCGCGCCACGTTCAGCGCGCGCTTCAAGCGGTTCCCATCGAGGACGGGCCCTGATGAGCTCCTACCTGCTCGACGAGGTCATCCCGGACTACGACGTCGAAATCCTCCACGTGATCGAGGTGGAGGCGCCGCCGGACGCGGTGACGAGAGCGATGGAGTCCTTCCGCCTCGATCGAGATGCCTCGATTGCCTCGCGCTTGTTGTTCCGGCTGCGAGGGCTGCCCGTCCCCGACGGAACCCTCCGGGAAGCCCTGGATGCCCTCGGGTTCCGGGTCCTTGCCGAGCGTCCCGGGGAGGAGATCGTGGTCGGGACCATGGGGCGATTCTGGGCTCTTGCCGAGCGGGCGAACATCGGAGCTCCGGCCGACCTGGCGGCGTTTCGGGGCTTCGACCGGCCGGTCTCGGCCGTGGGGGCCATGAGCCTCCGGTGGGAACGCCTGCCCCGCGGGCGATCCCTGCTCTCCACCGAGACCCGCGTCAGGTGCACGGACGCCGCGGGTCGCCGGCGGTTCCGGATGTACTGGAAGTTCATCCGGCCGTTCAGCGGCTTGATCCGCAGGGACCTGCTCCGGGGGATCGCCTCCCGGGCGGAGACGCGCTCTCCGGTCCCGGAGGTCCGCTCGAGTCGATGAACGTGCCGTTGGTGGTCGCGGGTGGGCTGGCGTTGCTCGGTGCTGCCGTGCACGGGACGGGGGGGCACCTATTGATCGTCCGGAGGCTCCGAACGGACACCCTCCCCCCGACCCTCTTCGGGGGCCCGTCAGCCACCCTCCTCATGGTCTGGGTGACGTGGCACCTGGTCACGGTGACCTTTGCGGTTACGGGGGCCTCACTCCTGAGCTGCGCGGGGTCCGCCTCGGGCGCCCACTGCTCCGGGATTGGCCGGGTCATCGCCACCCTGTTCGCTGCGTTCGCCATCGTGAGCGTGGGCCAAGGGCTCGCCAGCGGCAATGCCCGGTTCCTGTTCCGCCATCCCGCGCCGGCGGCGTTCGTGGCCATCGCCGTCCTGGCGTGGTTCGGTTCGGGGTAGGCGAGCCGCGTTACCATCGTCGGGTGCCTCCGTTCCGAGTCGTCTCGGAGTTCGATTCCGCCGGTGACCAGCCCGAAGCCGTCGACCGGCTGACCGAAGGCGTCCTGGCCGGGGAGGACCGGCTCACCCTGCTGGGCATCACCGGCTCGGGCAAGACCTTCACCGTGGCCAAGATGATCGAGAAGATCCAACGGCCCACGCTGGTGATCTCCCCGAACAAGTCCCTGGCCGCCCAGCTGGCGAACGAGTTCCGCGAGTTCTTCCCGGAGAACGCGGTGGAGTATTTCGTCTCCTATTACGACTACTACCAGCCCGAGGCCTATGTCCCCCAGAGCGACCTGTACATCGAGAAAGACGCCACGGTCAACGACGAGATCGAGCGCCTCCGCCATTCGGCCACCGCGGCCCTGCTCACTCGCAAGGACGTGATCATCGTGGCCAGCGTGTCCTGTATCTACGGCCTGGGCACCCCAGAGGAGTACATGGGCCAGGTCCTCCGGGTCATCAAGGGCGTGCCCCTCGACCGGGACTTCGTCATCAAGCGGCTGGTGGAGATCCAGTACCACCGGACCGACCAGACCGTGGCTCGGGGGCGGTTCCGCGTCCGGGGAGACACCATCGAGATCCACCCGGCCTACGAAGAGACGGTGATCCGGATCGAGCTGTGGGGCGACGAGGTCGAGAAGATCATCCGCTTGGACCCCATCACCGGCGAGGTGATCGGGGAGCTCCAGGAAGCGTGGGTCTATCCGGCCACCCACTACGTGGCCTCGGAGGACCGGATGAAGCGGGCCATCGCCGACATCGAGACCGAGCTGGCCGAACGGCTCCAGCACCTGGAGTCTCGGAACAAGCTCCTGGAGGCTCAGCGGCTCCGGATGCGCACCAACCACGACCTGGAGATGCTCCGGGAGCTGGGGTTCTGTTCGGGGATCGAGAACTACTCGCGCCACATCGACGGGCGAGGCCCGGGCGAACCGCCGTACACGCTCCTCGACTACTTCCCCGAGGACTGGCTGTGTGTGATCGACGAGTCGCACGTGACCGTGCCCCAGATCCACGGGATGTACGAGGGCGACATGACCCGGAAGCGGACACTCGTGGAGTTCGGGTTCCGGCTCCCCAGCGCGGCCGACAACCGGCCCCTGAAGTTCGAGGAGTTCACCAACCGGGTGGGACAGGTGGTGTTCATGTCCGCCACCCCCAGCCCGTACGAGCTCCAGGTCTCCAAGCGGGTGGTGGAGCAGATCGTTCGCCCCACCGGGCTGGTGGACCCGGAGGTCGAGATCCGTCCCACCCGAGGCCAGGTCGACGACCTGATCGAGGAGATCCGCAAGCGCACCGAGGCGGACCAGCGGGTCCTGGTCACCACCCTCACCAAGAAGATGTCGGAGGACCTCACCGACTACCTGATCGAGATGGGCCTCCGGGTCCGGTACCTGCACTCCGAGGTGGACACCATCCAGCGGATCGAGATCCTCCGGGACCTCCGGTTGGGTGAGTTCGACGTGCTGGTGGGGATCAACCTCCTGCGGGAGGGACTGGACCTCCCGGAGGTGTCACTGGTGGCCATCCTCGACGCCGACAAGGAAGGGTTCCTCCGCAGCGAGACCTCCCTGATCCAGACCATCGGCCGGGCCGCTCGGAACGTGGACGGCAAGGTGCTGATGTACGCGGACGAAGTCACCGACTCCATGCGCAAGGCCATCTCCGAGACCCAGCGCCGCCGCAAGATCCAGATCGAATACAACCGCGAAGCGGGGATCGATCCGCAGACCATCCGCAAGAAGGTGTCCGACATCCTGCTGACGATCCAGGCCGAGGGCCACGGAGCGCCCAAGCCGGAGCGGCGCCGCCGGGGCCGCCGCGAGCATCCCGAGCTGCCTCGCGAGGAGCTGGGACGGCTGATCCGAACCCTCGAGGAGGAGATGCACGAGGCCGCCAAGGACCTCCGGTTCGAGTACGCCGCCCGGCTGCGGGACGAGGTTCGCGACCTTCGCAAGGAGCTCCAGGCCCTTCGGGAGGCCGGCGTCGGCTGAACCCCGGTCCCTGCGAGACCGCCTTCGAGTCGAGGGGAAGGTGGAGCTGGGCGGGATGGATCCCCGGGCCACTCCGGGGACCGATCGCTCGAAGGCCCAGCGACAGCTCGAGGCCGACCGGGAGCGGTTGGCGGAGCTCCAGGCCCGGCTGTTCGCCGAGCGCACCAGGTCCCTGTTGCTGATCCTTCAGGGCCTGGATGCCAGCGGGAAGGACGGGACCATCAAGCACGTGATCGGCGCGGTCAATCCGCTGGGGTGCCGGATCACCAGCTTCCAGAAACCCACCGAGGACGAGGGGGCTCACCACTACCTGTGGAGGATCCGCCGGGTGCTGCCGCGTCCCGGGGAGATGGGCATCTTCAACCGGTCCCAGTACGAGGACATCCTGGTGCCCCGGGTGCACGGCGCCATCCGTCGCCCCGAGTGGGAAGCCCGCTACGAGGAGATCAACGCGTTCGAGGCCGAGCTGGGCGTCCAGGCAACCACCGTCATGAAGGTGTTCCTGCTGATCTCTCGAGAGGAGCAGCGGGAGCGTCTGCTCGAGCGGCTCGACGACCCCGCCAAGCGCTGGAAGTTCGATCCCGGAGACCTGAACGAGCGGGCCCGGTGGGACGAGTACACGGCCGCGTACGAGGACATCTTCGCTCACTGCTCGTCGCCTTCCGCGCCCTGGTACGTGATCCCCGCCGATCGGAAGTGGTATCGGAACTGGGCGGTGGCCCGGTTGCTGGTCGAGACGCTCGAGGAGATGGACCCCCGGTATCCCCAGCCGGAGCTGGACCTCGAGGCCCTTCGGGCCCGCCTGTCCTAGATGGCCTCGCTCCTGGTGGGCGGCAGGCTCGGGCTGGTCGCCGGTGAACTGGTCGAGGATCCCGCCGTGGTGTTCGAGGGATCACGGGTCGTGTACGCCGGTCCGGGTGGCGCCGCCCCCGAGGCCGATCAGGAGGTGGCGGGGGACTGGTTCCTGGCACCGGGCGCCGTCGACCATCACGTACACATCGGGCTGTCGGACCCCTCGGCGGTCCTGGCCGGCGGGGTGACCCTGGTGCGAGACCTGGCCTGGCCGGCAGAAGACATCTTCCCGATGGTGGACATCTCCGCCGCCACCGAGTTCGACGGGCCGCAGGTCCTGGCGGTGGGTCCCATGATCACCGCGCCGGGCGGGTACCCGAGCCGTGCGGGGTGGTGCCCGGCGGGAGGGTGGATCGAGGTTCGCGGAGCGGAGGAGGCCGCGGATGCCGTGGCCGGGTTGGCGGCCCACGACCCCGCAGCCATCAAGGTGGCCCTCAACGAGGAGGTCGGCCCCACGCTCTCGGACCGCGAGCTGGTGGCGGTGTGCGACTCGGCCCACCGCCTGGGGCTCCGGGTGACCGCGCACGTTCAGGGCGCGGGCCAGACCGAGCGGGCCCTCGGTGCGGGCGTCGACGAGCTGGCCCACTGCCCGTGGTCGGAGCGTCTGGGTGACGACCTGATCGGCGCGCTGGCCCGTCAGGTGATCATCGTGTCCACGCTGGACATCCATTCGTACGGGCGGCCCACGCCGGAGCTGGCCGTGGCCGTGGACAACCTTCGGAGGTTCGCGGCCGCCGGCGGCGCCGTCCGGTACGGGACCGACCTGGGGAACGGAGCCATCCCTCCGGGGATCCACGTCGGGGAGGCCTTCCACCTGGCCTCGGCGGGGCTGTCCCACGGCCGGATCCTCGAGCTCCTGGCCGGAGGACCCGGCCTCGTCGGGCTGGACGGCGACCCCCGAACCGATCTCCAGGCCCTCGGCAGGGTCCGGCTGGTGATCCGCGAGGGCCGGATCAGGCGCCTCGATCGATAGCCACCTCTTCACCCGCGTACCATCGACCGGGGATGCACGAAGAAGCCAAGCGGCCCGGCGCCCGTGAGCGCCCCTCGGGACTTCCGGGAGCGCTCGAGGTGCCTAGGCCGACGGTTGGGGTGGTGCTCGCGGCCGGCCGTTCGGAGCGCCTCCGAGCGGTGACCGGGGGAGGCTCGAAGGCTCTGGTTCCGCTGGGCGGGCTCCGCCTGGTGGAGCGGGCGATCAGGACGCTCCTCAATCACGGCATGGAGCGAGTCATCCTCGTGGTCGGCTATCACGCCGGACCGGTGACGGCCGTGGCCCGGTGGACCGCGCCGGGACGGATCGAGGTGGTTGAGGCGCCCGACTGGGAGGTGGGCAGCGCCGCGTCGCTGTCCGCCGCCCAAGGCGCTCTGGCCGACCAGCCCTCCTTCTTGGTGGTGACTGCCGACCACGTGTTCTCCGAGGAGGCCCTGGCCGGGCTGATCGAGACGGGGGAGCCCGCGATCCTCGTCGATCCGGCCGCCGCTCCCGAGCGATGGGACGAGGCCACCAAGGTTCGCGTGGACGAGGCCGGCCGGGTCGTGGAGGTGGGGAAGGCGGTGCGCTCGCCGCTGCTGGACTGCGGAGCGTTCCTGTTGCCGCAAGAGGTCTTCGCCGCGACTACGGCAGCCATCGAGGCTGGCACCACGGAGCTGGCCGACGCGCTGAGCGAGCTGGCCGCTCGCCGCCGGGTCGTTGCCGTGCCACTCCGCACCGAGGCCTGGTGGCAGGACGTCGACACCCCCGAGGACCTGGCCATCGCCGGCCGGCTGCTCCGCAGAGGTCTGCCGCGCGGATCGGACGGGCCCGTCTCTCGTCTGCTCAATCGGCGTCTCTCGGTCCCCATCTCGTGGCTCCTCGTTCGCGTCGGTCTCTCACCCGACTTCCTCTCGGCCGTGGCCTTCGTGGTCGGCCTGGGCGCGGCGCTGGCGCTGGCGGCGGGTGCCGGCGTTGCGGGAGGCCTCCTGGCCCAGGCCTGCTCGATCCTGGACGGCGTCGACGGCGAGGTGGCCAGGCTCACGCTCCGGGCCGGCCCCCGGGGAACCTTGCTGGACGGGGTGTTGGACCGCGTCGGGGACGCGGCGATCTGCGCCGGCCTGGGGGTTTGGGCGGTCGACGCGGGAACGGGCCCCACGGCAGCGGTGATCCTGGTCGCCGCGGCCACCACCGGGGCCATGCTGTCGATGGCCACCAAGGACCGGGTGGCGGTCCTGGGGCTGGAGCCGCCTTCGGAACGGAGGCTGGGGTGGCTGCTCGGCGGACGAGACGGCCGGCTGTTCCTCGTATTCGTCCTGGCCGTCCTGGGCCTGCCGGTGGCGGCGTTGGCGGCCACCGCGGCCACATCGGCCCTATCGGCGGGGCTCCGCGTGGCCTTCGCCCGGGCGGCTCCGCAGCGCTGAGCCGTCGCTGACGGACCCCCTTGTTACGATTGTGCCCGTGGGCACCGGTCGGATCGTCATCCACGGGGCCCGTGAGCACAACCTCCGGAACGTGCATCTGGAGCTTCCCCGGGACGAGCTGATCGTGTTCACGGGCCTGTCGGGCTCGGGCAAGTCATCGCTGGCGTTCGACACCATCTATGCCGAGGGCCAGCGGCGGTACGTAGAGTCCCTGTCCTCCTATGCCCGCCAGTTCCTGGGGCAGATGGAGAAGCCGGATGTGGACTTCATCGAGGGCCTCTCCCCGGCGATCTCGATCGACCAGAAGTCGACGTCCCGCAACCCCCGGTCGACGGTGGGGACCATCACGGAGGTCTACGACTACCTCCGGGTCCTGTACGCGAGGGTGGGCCACCCCCACTGTCCCAAGTGCGGCCGGCCGATCGGCCGTCAGACCCCGGACCAGATCGTGGACCAGGTCCTGAGCCTCCCGGAAGGGACCAAGTTCCAGGTCCTGGCACCGGTCATCCGGGGCCGGAAGGGCGAGTACGAGCGGCTCCTCAAGGACCTGGCGGGGAAGGGGTTCGCCCG
>DAITPV010000068.1:0-9688 GCA_036833435.1 Actinomycetota bacterium
GTCACCGACCGGCAGAACTTCCAGCTCCACTGGATCCGCATCGAGGACGTCCCGGAGATCTGGGCCCGCCTCTCGGCGGTTGGACTGACCACCCGGCAGACCTGTGGAGACGTCCCCCGGAACGTGCTGGGCTGCCCGCTGGCCGGTGTGGCCGCCTCCGAGATCCTCGACGCGACGCCCTACGTCCTGGCCGCCAACGCCCGGCTGACCGGGACCAAGGAGTTCTCCAACCTGCCCCGGAAGTACAAGGCCTCGATCTCAGGATGCCGGGAGCAATGCGCGGTGCACGAGATCATGGACGTCGGGCTGCCGGGGGTCGAGCTCGCCGACGGACGACGCGGCTTCGACCTGTGGGTGGGAGGCGGCCTGGGCACCAACCCGATGTTCGCCCAGCGGCTGGGAGCCTTCGTGCCGCCCGATCGAGCGGTGGAGGTGGCCGTGGGGGTCACCGCCCTGTTCCGCGACTACGGATACCGGCGCTCGCGGACCAAGGCCCGGCTGAAGTTCTTGATGAAGGACTGGGGGCCGGAACACTTCCGGGAGGTCCTGGAGCGAGAGTATCTCGACGGCCCCCTGAACGACGGCCCCGCTCCCCCACCCTCCTCGGCCGTCCACCGCGACCATGTGGGGGTCACTCCCCAGCGCGATGGGCGCGCCGCCGTGGGTCTCGCTCCGGTGGCCGGACGGATCTCCGGCTCCCAGCTCGTTGCGGTGGCGGACCTGGCCCGGAGGTTCGGCCGGGGTCGGATCCGGACCACCACCCAGCAGAAGATGGTGGTCCTCGATGTTCCCCCCACCGAGGTGGAGAGCCTCTCCGGGGAGCTCGAGGCGCTGAACCTTCCCACCAGGCCCGGCGCCTTCCGGGCAGGCGTGATGGCCTGCACCGGCATCGAGTTCTGCAAGCTCGCGGTGGTGGAAACCAAGCATCGCGCCGCGTGGCTCATCGAGGAGCTCGAACGGCGGCTGCCGGGTGTCACCGACGCGATCCGCGTCAACCTCAACGGCTGCCCCAACTCCTGCGCCCGGTTCCAGCTGGCGGACATCGGGCTCATGGGATCGTTGGTTCCCGGATCGAACGGTCATCGCGTCGATGGGTTCCAGGTGCACCTGGGAGGCCACCTCGGCGGCGAGTACCGGTTCGGGAAGAAGGCCAAGGGGGTTCGGGTCGCAGCCGACGACCTCCCGAACTTCATCGAGCTCCTGGCTCGGTGCTGGCTGACGGAGCGGGACGAGGGCCAGGACTTCTCGGCGTGGGTCAACCATCTGCCGGAGCGAGAGGTCGAGGGCCTGCTGGCCCTGGCGACACGATGAGCACCACTCCCGGCCCCAGCGTCACCCCCCACGCCGAGCCATTCCACTGCCCGTACTGCGGGCTCGACGAGCTCCGCCCGGACGAGGATCAGGGAACGTGGTTCTGCGAGGGGTGCGCGCGGGTGTTCTCGCTGCGCCTCCTGGCGGTGAGGACCTAGCGATGGCGTTCGGGTACCCAGTCAGCCTGGAGCTCGCCGGTCGGAACGCGGTGGTCATCGGCGCCGGCGCGGTGGCCCAGGGCAAGGTGGAGGCGCTGCTCGAGGCCGGCGCCACTGTCACGGTCATCGCCACCGGCCCGTCCACGCGACTCGAACGCCTGGTCGGCGACGACCGGGTGACCGTGCGCCGCCGTGGCTTCCGCTCCAGCGACCTGGACGACGCGTTCCTGTGCGTGGCTCATTCGGATGAGCCGGAGGTCCGGGCCGCCATCTACCGGGAGGGACGGGCGCGGGGGGTCCTGATGAACGTGATGGACGACGTGCCCCACTGCGACTTCGCCGCACCCGCGGTGGTCCGCCGGGGCGACCTGATCATCGCGGTGTCCACCGGGGGCCGTTCCCCGGCCCTGGCTCGAAGGCTGCGGATCGATCTCGAGGAGCGGTACGGGCCCGAGTGGGCGGGCATGCTCGACGTCCTGCAGCGAGCCCGTCACCAGACCCTGCCCCGGCTCCCGGATCTTGCGGAGCGCTCCCGGCGATGGGAGCGAGCCCTGGATCTCGACGAGGTTCGGGACCTGGTCCTCACCGGCCGCCCGGACGAGGCCCACGACCGCCTGGTGCGCCGGTTGCTCGAGGAGGACGCGGCGTGAGCGGCATCGTGTACCTGGTGGGGGCCGGCCCCGGCGACCCCCGGCTCATCACCCTCCGAGGCGCCGAGGTCCTCCGCTCCGCCGACGTCGTGATCCACGACCGGCTGGCCTCGCCGGCCCTCCTGGACCTGGCGCCGGGCCGGGCGGAACGGGTGGATGCCGGCAAGCGGCCCGGCGGACCCGTCCGGCAGGACGAGATCAACCGGCTCCTGGTCGCTCGAGCGCGGACGGGCAAGACGGTGGTCCGGCTCAAGGGCGGCGACCCATTCCTCTTCGGACGCGGCGGTGAGGAGACCCTGGCGTGTGCCCGGGCTGGGGTGCCGGTGGAGATCGTCCCCGGAGTGAGCTCCGCGGTGGCCGCACCGGCCTCCCTGGGGATCCCGCTGACCCACCGAGGCCTATCGTCGAGCGTCACGGTCCTGACCGCTGCCGGAGCGGACGGTGACGATCCCGACCTCCGAGCCTCGGCCGGAGCGGCCGACACGCTCGTGGTGCTCATGGCTGCCGGAAGGCTCGAGGGCACATGCCGGTCGTTGATCGAGGGAGGAAGACCGGCTCATGAGCCTGCGGCCCTGATCCAGTGGGCTACCACGTCGCGTCAGCGCTCGGTGACCGGCACGCTTGCGGACCTGCCAACTCTGGCTGCGGCCGCAGGCATCGGCTCCCCGGCCACCCTGGTGGTGGGACCGGTCGTGGCCCTCTCCCAGGAAGTCGCGGGCGCTCTGGCCGGGAGCGAGCCCCTGGATGACGTGAGCGATACTGCCCTCCAACTTGGGTAAGGACCGGTCAGAGGAGGTGGACGTATGTGCTACACGTGCGGATGCAAGCTGCCGTATGAGGACCACGGCGATCCCAACAACATCGTCGAGGACCATCTGAAGAAGTCCGGCGAGACCGAGACGATCGGCAGAGCGGGAGTCAAGACGGCCAAGGAGAACCTGCTGGAGCTCCTGGAGATCGAGAAGAACAGCGGCGACCTGGAGAACCCCAAGAAGGACTACAACAAGTAGGCGCTACCAGCAGATTTTCAGGCTGCGGGCCGCCAAGGCCTCGTCGAGCCGGCGCACCGGGGTGGTCACCGGAGCTTCCTTGAGCAGCTCGGGGTCGTCCCTGGCTTCCCGGGCCACCTGCAGCAGGGCCTCGGCGAACGCGTCGAGGGTCTCCCGGGACTCGGTCTCGGTCGGCTCCACCATCAGGGCTTCCTCCACGATCAGCGGGAAGTACACCGTGGAGGGATAGAACCCCAGGTCGATGATCCGCTTGGCCACGTCCATGGCCCGGATGCCGTTCTTCTTCAGGCGCTTGGCCGTCGACACGAACTCGTGCATGGGCGGCCCGTCGGGGAATGCCAGCGGGTACTCGCCGCGAACCTGCTCCGCGAGGTAGCGAGCGTTGAGCACGGCGCGCTCCGCAACCTCCCGCAGCCCATCGCCTCCGTACCCGAACACGTACGCGTAGGCCCGGACCAGGATGCCGAAGTTCCCGTGGAACCCGTGGATCCGGCCGATGGACTCCGGGCGATCGTGGTCCAGACGGTACGTGCCGTCGTCGTCCCGCTCCACAATCGGTGCCGGAAGGTAGGGGGCCAGCCGCTCGCTCACTCCCACCGGTCCGGCGCCCGGTCCTCCCCCGCCGTGCGGTGTGGCGAAGGTCTTGTGGGTGTTCATGTGGACGATGTCGAAGCCCATGTCCCCCGGTCGCACCCGCCCCAGGATGGCGTTGAGGTTGGCTCCGTCGTAGTACAGGAGGCCGCCGACCTCGTGGATGGTTCGGGCGATCTCCAGGATGTCCTGCTCGAACAGCCCGAGGGTGTTGGGGTTGGTGATCATCAGGCCGGCCACGTCGTCGTCGACCAGCTTCTCCAGGGCCGACAGGTCCACCAGGCCCCGGGCATCCGAGGGCACCGTGGCCACGTCGTACCCGGCCATCCGAACCGATGCCGGGTTGGTGCCGTGCGCGGAGTCGGGGATCACGATCCGGCGGCGAGGGTCCCCCTGCCGGGTGTGATGGGCCCGCATGATCAGCAGTCCCGTGAGCTCGCCCGATGCTCCGGCGGCCGGCTGGAACGTGGTCCGGGCCATGCCGGTGATCTCGCACAACGCCCGCTCCAGCCGCCACAAGAGCTCCAGGGCTCCCTGGACGGTCTCGTCCGGCTGCAAGGGATGAAGGCGGGCGAACCCGGGGAGGGAGGCGACCTCCTCGGCGACCTTGGGGTTGTACTTCATCGAGCAGGATCCCAGCGGATAAAAGCCGGTGTCCACGCCGTAGTTCCGCTGAGCCAGCCTGGTGAAGTGGCGAACCAGGTCCCGCTCCCCCACCTCCGGCAATGGGGCCGGGGTCGAGCGACGGTGCTCGTCGGGCACGGCGGCCTCGGGGACGTCGAGCCGCGGGAACGACGACGCTCGCCGTCCGGGGCGCGACAGCTCCTTCAGGGTCCGCGGCAGCCCCAGGGGGTCGCCGGTCCGGACCGGAGCGCCGGTGGCCGTCCGTCCGTTCTCGCTCACCGGGCCACCTCGGCCAGGGCCTCGGCGAGGCCGTCGATCTCCTCCCGGGTCCGTCGCTCGGTGCACGCCATCACCAGGGACCGCTCGATGACCGGGCCAACCAGGAAGCCTCGCTCCGCCATCGCGGTGCGGACCTCCTCACCGGTGGCTCGGTCGAACGACACCCCGAACTCCTTGAAGAACGGCACGTCGGGATGGGTAAGGCGGACTCCATCGATCGCCGTGATTCGGTCCGCCGCGTACCGGGCCTTGGCCGCGCTGGCCTCCCCCACGTCGAGAAGGCCTTCGGGGCCCAGCCACGCCAGGTAGATCCCGGCGGCGATGGCCATCAGCGTCTGGTTGGTGCAGATGTTGGAGGTCGCTTTCTCCCGGCGGATGTGCTGCTCGCGGGCCTGGAGGGTGAGCACGTAGCCCACCCCGCCGTCCACGTCCACGGTCTCCCCGGCGATCCGTCCGGGCATCCGGCGGACGTCCTTCATCCCCGCGGCGATGATCCCCAGGTTCGGTCCTCCGAAGTTCAGGTGGTTCCCCAGGACCTGTCCCTCGGCCACCGCGATGTCGGCACCGAGCTCGCCCGGCGGCGCCAGCACCCCGAGCGACAGTGGGTCGAACACCTGGATGGCCCGGGCACCCGCGGCCGTCGCGGCGGCGAACACCTCCCGGGCCGGCTCCAGCACTCCCAAGGCGTTGGGATGCTGGAGGATCACGCAGGCCACGTCGTCGCCGACCTGAGGCACTCCTGCGCGGCCGTCGGGCGACGGCACCGGCTCGGGAACGTAGCCCACTCCCCCGCCGTAAGTCCGGAGGGCCTCGACGTACCGGGGATCGACCGATCCACACACGAGAACTCGGTCCCGACCGGTGGCCGTCCGGGCCAGGTTCACCGCCTCGACCAGCGCCGTGGCGCCGTCGTACAGCGAGGCGTTGGAAACCTCCATGGCCGTCAGGTCGCAGATCATCGACTGGTACTCGAACAGGGCCTGGAGCACTCCCTGGGACAGCTCGGGCTGGTACGGCGTGTACGAGGTCTGGAGCTCGGAGCGTCCCGCCAGAGCCCACACCACCGAGGGCACGTAGTGGTCGTACGCTCCCCCACCGGCGAAGCACACCAGGTCTCCGGCGTGCCGGTTCCTGGCGGCCAGCCGGCCCAGCTCCCGGGTGAGCTCGAGCTCCGACAGGCCTTCGGGGATGTCCAGCGGCCGGTCCAACAGGACCTGCGGGGGGATGTGCCCGTACAGGTCGTCGATGGACGACAGACCAAGAGCGTCGAGCATCTCTCGGACGTCGTCGTCGGTATGTGGTGCGAAGCGGAGCCCGGTCAGAACGGGCCGTATCGTAGCAGGCTTGCCGCGGACCTCAGTTCGAGCCGTCGGGCGAGCGACGGTCTTCCAGGCCGTACTTGGTCACCAGCGACAGATAGTCGCGCTGGTAGAAGATCTTGCACTTCACGTGGGGGTACAGCTCGGCGAGCCGCCGGACCTTGCGGTTCTTCCGCGTGACCAGCTTCTGGTTCATCGTGGTGATCTCGATGTACAGCTCGTAAGCCGGGAGGTAGAAGTCCGGGGTGAACTGCTGGATCACGTTGCCCTGGCGGTCCCATTCCAGGTCGAAGGACACCGGCTCGTAGTCCCATTCGATCTGGTAGAAGTCCAGGAGCCGGGCGAACTGACGCTCGCTGGCGTGGGCGAAGTCGAGAGTGTCGCTCTTGAGCCCTTGCTCGACTGCGGCCCTCACGCCCCGCCGGCCCGGGCGGCCCGCGCGTTCCTTCGGACGGACCCTTCGACGTCGTCCCATACCTTGTCCAGGGCGATGCCGAACACGCCCTGCCCGCGCTGGAGCAGGTCCATCACCTCGGTCGGTGACTCGCAGGCATAGATCTTGTTGCCGTCCGACATCAGGGTGGTTCCGTGGGGCTGCTGCTTGAGGTGATCGCGGAGGAAGGAGATGGCCTTGCGGATCCGGTGGAGGTTCACGCCGGCGTCCAGGAGGCTCTTGATGACCTTCAGGACCAGGATGTCCTGGAACGAGTACTCCCGCTGGGTCCCCGAGCCCACGGCATCCCGGACGCTGGGGGTCACCAGGCCGGTCCTGGCCCAGTAGTCCAGCTGGCGATAGCTGATCCCCACGATCTTGGCGACCTCGGGGGCCCGATATCCCTCCTCGTCCGTCATCACATCTCCGTAATTACGGGGGCGTCGGCCAGACTACCGCCGGGGCTATCGGGTGTCAACGAAGCGAGGAACGGCCCTACTCGGTGAAGTCTTCGGGCTGGACGTTCTCCAGGAACTCCTTGAACTTCTCGACTTCCTGCTCCTGGTCCTCGTCCTCCTTGATGATGATGCTGGCCTCGCCCAGGACCTCCTCGTGGGCGAAGATCGGCACCCCCAGTCGGACGGCCAGGGCGATGGCGTCGCTCGGACGGGAGGAGATCTCGTAGGAAGTCCCGTTCTGGCCCAGCTCGATGGTGGCGTAGAAGGTCCCCTCCCGGAGCTCGGTGATCAGGATCCGCTCCACCCGAACCCCCAGCTCCTCGAGGACGTTCTTCATGAGGTCGTGGGTCATGGGCCGCGCCGTGACCACACCCTGCAGGGCGAACGCGATCGCGGTGGCCTCCGACGTTCCGATCCAGATGGGGAGGTACCGCTCCCCCTCGCTCTCCTTGAGCAGGACGATCGGCTGGTTGCCGGGAAGCTCGACGCGAACACCGATGAGGTTGAGCTCGATCATGGGCCCAAATCCAATCTATCCCCTTCCCCCAAGATCCGGCAACACTACCGATACGGGTCGCCCTCGTCGCCCAGCAGACCTGCCAGCGCCAGCGGGTCCTCGGCCAGCGCGTCGAGATCCTCGACCGCCACGATGAACGGGAGGTTCCGGTAAAACTCGGCCTGGTCCAGCCCGTAGCCGATCACGAACTTGTCCGGGCACTCGAACCCCCGGTACCGGACATCCACGGGGGTGATCCGCCGAGCCGTCTTGTCCAGCAACGCGCAGACCTCGAGCGAAGCCGGCTCGCGGGCTCGGAGCGCAGACAGGAGGTAGGTGAGCGTGAGCCCGGTGTCCACGATGTCCTCGACCAGGATGACGTCCTGCTCGAGGATGTCCTCGTCCAGGTCCTTCATGACCCGGACCACGCCGGAGGACGCCGCGCCGTACGAGCTGATCGACATGAAGTCCACGGAGGCCTCGAGCTCGATGGCTCGGAGGAGGTCGGCGTGGAACATCGCGCCGCCCTTGAGGATGGAGATCAGGACCGGCTCGCGGCCCGCATAGTCGCGGCTGATCGCCTGGCCGAGCTCCCGCACGCGCCCCCGGATGTCACCTGCGGTGTACAGGACGGTGCCGAGTCCCTCCACCCGCGACGATTGTAGGCCGCCGCGGGCCGCTCGTCCCCGTTCAGCCGAAGATGGCGTCGAAGATCCCCTGGAAGAAGTCGGCCACGGCATCCCAGGCCCGCTCCCACCAGGGGTCCTCCTCAGTGCGTGTCGCGGGAACCCGGGCGGCCGACTCCGCGACCAGGGGCACCTCCCCCAGCGTCCGGTCGCCCGCGGAGGCGATGACCGTGCCCACCCGCTCCCCCGCCGCCACGGGCAGGGTTAGCCCCGCCTCCGGCTCCACGGTGAGCTCCACCTCCCGTCCTCGGCGAAGCAGCAGCGTCAGCGCCACGTCGGCGGCCACCGGCACCTCGCGGCCCTCCACCCGTAGGGGGTCGAAGGACTGCCCCTCCTCCACCACCACGCGTCGTTCGTAGGCCGCGAAACCGTAGTTGAGCAGCGCGCTGGCGTCGGAGAACGCATCCTCTGGCGCGCCCAGGATGACCGCGCCAAGGCGGAGACCCTCTCGCTCCGCCGCGGCCACCAGGCAGAAGCCGGCGGCGGACGTGTACCCCGTCTTGACCCCGACGGCGCCGGGATAGAGCCACAGCAGCGCGTTCCGGTTCTGGATGCTCCTCGGCGGGCCGGTGGGCGCGGGGATCTCCCGGAACTTCGTGCGGACCACGCGACCGAACGTGGGATTGCCGTAGGCCACCACGGTGATCGCGGCCAGGTCGCGGGCGCTGGAGTATCCGGTGTCGTCGAGGCCGTTGGGGCTGGCGAACCGGGTGTCCTTGAGCCGGAGCTGCCGGGCCCGTTCGTTCATCCGGTCGACGAACCCCTCGACGGTTCCGGAGATGTGTTCCGCGAGGGCCACGGCGGCGTCGTTGGCCGACTGAAGCATCAGGGCGTACATGAGCTCGCCGACGGGGATCTCCTCACCCTCCTCCAGCCCCAGGACCGCCCCGGACTGCGACGCCGCCAGCGGGCTCACCGTCACCACGTCCTCCGGAGGGACGGCCTCGATCACCAGCAGTGCAGTCATGATCTTGGTGACGCTGGCGATGGCTCTCCGCTCCGTTGGTTCGAGCTCGAACAGGAGCTGCCCCGAATCCAGGTCCACCAGCGTCGCGGAGGCCGCGGTGAGCTCCGGCGGCTGCGGGGACGGCTCCGGGGTGTCGAGCTCCGTCGGGAATGGAGAGGGAGAACCGGCCGGCGGGACCGGCGTGGGCGGCGGAACGGTTTGTGCAGGCGCGGCGCTCGCCGTGACCATGGAGAACAGGACGAGCACGACGATCGCGAGGAGACGGCGCACCGGCGGCAGGATATCCAGCGGGCTCAGGCGGTGAAGTGGCGGCGCAGGTTCGACGACAGGAGAGCCTGCTTCAGGCGGCGAGCCACGCTGGACAGCTCGGTGAGCGACTCGGCTGCCATCCTCCGGGCGTCCGGGTTCCGCTGCCGGAGCACCGGCAGGATGATCTGCTCGAAGAACGCGGCCTCCCGGTCGGCGAAGTGCCGGTACATGGTGAGGTGCCGGGGCTCCACTCCGTACTTGAAGAAGTCCTTGACGATCCGGGCCACCACCACGTCGTCGCCGTTGTAGATCGGCTTGCCCTCGGCGAACACCGGGCGCAGCAGCCCGAACGACTGGAGGGTCTCGATGGTCACCGGGTCGAGCCCCGTCGACCCGGCCAGCTCGTCGGCGCTCATCCGCAGGTCCGTGTGCGGGGCGGCCACCTCGTCCTCCGGTT
>DAITPV010000069.1:0-9641 GCA_036833435.1 Actinomycetota bacterium
GGTCCGCGCGGCCACCTCGGGGTCCGCGGCCAGCGCCGACGCCACCCGGGGGTCGAACATGGCCCCACCGGCAGCGACCGTGAGATCCACGTGCCCCCAGGCCCGGTACGCGTTGCGCACCGAGCTGTCCTCGGACGAATCCGCCCCCACCAGCGACGCGGTGATCCCAGCCGAGGCCACCATCAGCCCGCCGATCACCAGGAGCGACTGCCCGGGCCGGCGGAACGCCTCGCGTGCGGCCAGCCTGGCCAGCAGCGGGCGCGACGCGGCAAGCAGCGCGATGGACGCGTACACCAGGAAGAACAGCCCCAGCACGATCCCCGCGGGGCTCACGGACCCTCCCGATCGTCAGGTCCCTCGATGCGCCCGTCGCGCATCCGAACGGTGCGCGCGGTCCGGCGAGCCACCGACGGATTGTGGGTCACCAGCACGATGGTCTGGCCCTGCTGGTTCATCCGGACCAGGAGGTCCATGACCGACTCGGTGGCCTCGGAGTCCAGGTTGCCGGTTGGCTCGTCGGCCCACACCACGGCGGGCCGGTGCACCAGGGCTCGGGCCACCGCGACCCGCTGCTGCTCTCCCCCCGACAGCTGCTCGGGCCGGTGGTCCAGGCGGCTCCCGAGCCCGATGACGTCGAGGATCTCCGATGCCTGATGCCGGGCTTGCCTGGCTCGCTCACCCAGGAGGAGGAGGGGGATCTCCACGTTCTCCACCGCGGTGAGGACCGGGAGGAGGTTGAACGCCTGGAACACGAAGCCCATGTTGCGGGCCCGGTACTCGGTGCGATCGTCGTCCGACAGCGAGGTCAGGTCTGACCCGTCGACCAGCACCTCGCCGCCCTCGAAGCGCTCGAGCCCCGACAGACAGTTCAGCAAGGTGGTCTTGCCAGAGCCGGAGGGGCCCATGACCGCCACCATCTCACCCCGGCCGGCCTCGAAGTCCACACCGCGGAGGGCCTCGACCTCCGTCCCGGCTCGGTAGACTTTCCGGACCCCGCGAGCCCGCACGATCAGGTCGTCCACGTCACCCTCACGCGCGGGTCTCAGTAGGAGAGCAGGCTGAAGAACTCCAACCCCTCGAGCTGCTTGCGGCCCTCCAGGAAGGACAGCTCGATCAGGCAGGCGATGCCCACCACCTTGCCCCCCAGCCGATCCACCAGCCGGGCGGTGGCCCGAGCGGTACCTCCGGTGGCCAGGACGTCGTCCACGATCAGGACCCGCTCACCCGGGCTGAAGGCGTCCTTGTGGATCTCCAGGGTCTCGGTGCCGTACTCCAGCTCGTACTCCTCGGACTCGCTGTCGAACGGGAGCTTCCCGGCCTTGCGGACCGGGACGAAGCCCGCGCCGAAGTGGTACGCCACCGGAGAGGCCAGGATGAACCCGCGAGCCTCGATGCCCACCACCTTGTCCACGTTCCCCCGGCCGTAGTGCACCACGATCATGTCGATGGCCGAGGAGAACCCGGCCTCATCGGCCAGCAGCGGGGTGATGTCCTTGAACACAATGCCCGGCTGGGGGAAGTCGGGAACGTCGCGGATCAGCGCCTTCAGCTTCTCCGGGTCGTTCAACGCTTCCTCCGTTTCGACCGCGGCTTCTTCTTCGGCTTTCGCCTCTGCGTCGGCGTGCGGGTAGTGCTCTTGGGCGTAGCTGGAGCGGCGGCCCTCACCAGCTCCCGTTCCTCCCCGGTCTTGTCGGCCGGCTTGGGCGGCGACGGTACCGCGCGAACCCCGGGACGGTCATCCCGGCGAGCGACCCGGTCCCGCACCTGTGCCAGCTTGGGCTCCCGCTCCTTGAGCACCGCCACGAGTGGCGCGGCCAGGAAGATGGACGAGTACGCCCCGGCCAGCATGCCGATGAACAGCGCGAACGCGAAGCTCTGCAGGGTCTCGCCGCCGAACAGCATCAGCGCGCCAACGGGGAGCAGCGCCACCAGCGTGGTGTTGACCGATCGCATGAACACCTGGTTCAGCGACAGGTTGACCACGCCGGCGTACGTCTCCTTGGCCACCAACGCCGGAGACTGCGCGTTCTCGCCGATCTTGTCGAAGATGACCACGGTGTCGTAGAGCGAGTACCCCAGGATGGTCAGGATGGCGATGACCGTCTCGGGCGTGACCTCCAGCCCGACGAGCGCGTAGACGCCGGCGGTGACCACCAGGTCATGGATCAGGGCGACCAGCGCGCTGAGGGCCATCTTCCACTCGAACCGGAACGAGATGTAGATCGTCACGGCGATGAGAAAGATCACCAACCCCTGGAGGGCCTTCACCGAGATCTGGGCCCCCCACTTCGGGCCGATGTCCTCGACGCTGATGGCGGATGGCTCGATCCCCGCCTGCTCGGCCAGCGCCTCCAGGACCCCGGCCCGCTCGTCACCGAGGGACTCCGTCCGGATACGGACCTCTCCTTCCCCCGCCAGCTGAACGACGGCATCCGGCTGCCCCTCATCCGCCAGGACCTGCCGGACCTCTTCGACCGACGCTCCCGACTCGTTCCGGTACTCGAGGATGGCTCCGCCCTCGAAGTCGATGCCCAGGTTCAGGCCCCGGAACAACAGGCCGCCCAGGGAGATGAGGATGACGACCCCCGAGATGGTGAACCACAGGCGCCGCCGGCCGACCAGGTCGAGGTGGAACTCTCGCTGGCCGCGGAACCGGGCGACCGCCTCTCGGAACGTCATCGAGAGCCTCCGCGAACCGGTTCCGGCTGCGCCACGGCAACACCGGACTGAAGGCCCATCCCAGGCAGCTCCGACAGGTACCTATTCCGGGCGATCAGGAACACGGTCGGGCGCTTGAAGAAGTACACGACGAACATGTCGAGGAGGGTGGCGATCCCCAGGGTGAGGGCGAAGCCTCGAACGGACCCGATGGCCAGGGCGTACAGGATGACCGCGGCGGTGATCGTGACGATGTCCGCCGCCACGATGGTCCTCCACGCTCGCTTGAACGCCGGATTGACCGCCGCGCGGACGCTCTTGCCCTTGCGGACCTCGTCCTTGAGCCGTTCGTAGAACACGATGTACGAGTCGGCCGTGATCCCCAGGGACACCACCAGCCCGGCGATACCGGCCAGCGTGAAGGCGTAGCCCGCGGTGCGTCCCAGGACCGCCACGATGGTCAAGGACAGGACCGCCCACACCCCCATGCCCAGCCAGGTGACGATGCCCAGCAGCCGGTAGTAGAACGCCAGGTACAGCATCAAGAGCACCAGGCCGGCGATCCCGGCGATCAGTCCGCTCTGCAGGGCTTCCCGGCCGAGGATCGCGCTGACCGTCTCCACCTGGGACTGCTCGAGCTCCACGGGGAGGGCACCGGTCTGCAGAACCAGCGCCAGGTCCCGGGCCTCGTTCTCACCAGACATCCCGGTGATCGTTCCCACGCCCCCGGTGATGGGGTCGTTCACCGTGGGGGCCGATTCGACCTGCTCGTCCAGGACGATGGCCATCTGCTTCCCCGACAGGTCCGTGGTGATGTCGCCGAAGGTGTCGGCGCCCTCGCTGTCGAGCTCGAAGTCCACCACCCAGCCGGCGAACGTGGGGTCGTTCGTGACCGACGGATCGTTGAACGTAGCTCGGGCCTCGGTGAGAGCGTCGCCGGCGAGCAGGACCTCACCCAGCCGGAACAACAGGGGGTCCTCCCCCTCCGGGGTGTCCGCGGCAGGATAGACCACCTCGCCCTCCGGCTTGTCGCCTGTGGTGATCTCGGTGGTGTCGTACGCCTCCGTCCCCGGGGTGATCTGCTCCAGCACCTCGCGGAACTCCAGCCGGGCGGTACGTCCGATCAGGTCCAGGAGCCGTTCCTGGCTCTGCCCTCCGAACTCGGGGATCTGCACCTGGATGTTCAGATCTCCCTGCCGGGTGATGTCCGGCTCGGCCACGCCGATGCGGTCGACCCGTTCCCGGATCGTCTCCAGGGTCCGGTCGAGCACGTCGTCCTGCGTTCCCACCGGCGCGGTAAGGATCACCGACACCCCGCCGACCAGGTCCAGGCCGAGCAGCGGCCGGAGGCCTCCGTAGAGGAACCCCGCGATCGACGCACCGACCAGCAACAGGACGAACACGATCGAGATGACGTGGCCGCGGGTGGCCTTCACCGGCGAGCTCTCCTCACAGGAGGCTGGCCCCGTTGATGTCCAGATGGAAGGAGCAGTCCAGCTGCTCCGCGGCTCGCCGGCACATCATCATCCGTCCCAGGAAGATCTCGAAGTACTCCATGACGTGGCTGATCGAGGTGTCGATGGTGAACTCGAGGGTCACCGTCCTCGCTTCGGAGTCTACCCGGAGGAATGACTTCTCAGCCGCGTAGTTCACCCGGTCGTGGATATCGAAGTCGATCTGCGCGGTCTTACGGACCCGAGAACGGTGGACGTCGGACTTGTCGGCCAGGATGACCGCCGCGGCGACCGCCCCCGCACCCATGCCATCGTCCTCCTCGTGATTGCCGATGGCGCCCATCAGGACGGCCAGATCCGTGTGGTCCATCCGGTCGGCGAGCACCTGGTGGACCAGCACCGCCCCGGTCTGCCCGTGGCCCCATCGGGAGATGGCGTTGCCGATGTCGTGGAGGTACCCACCGATCGCGCCCAGCGTCGGTGTGGGCTCCTCGAATCCCAGCCGAGTCAGGACGTTGTACGCGATCTTCGCGGTCAGGTTCGCGTGGCGGAAACCGTGCTCGGTGAACCCCAGCCCATCCATCACCCGGTCCGCCTGCGCGATGTAGGCGGAGATGACCGGATCCTTCTGGATGTCCTCGAGCGTGGGAGAGGCCGTGACGGCCCGCGGGCCCGCCTCCTCCTTCACGACTCTTCGTCCGCCTCCTCTTCCTGAGGCTCGGGCTCATCCTCGACGAGCTTGCGGGCCACGGCCTGCTTGAGGAACCGGAGGCGGGTCCCGGCTCCGGCGTCGATCATTACGGACTCCTCGTCGACCTCCATGATCCTGCCGAACAGCCCACCGATGGTCACCACCTCGTCGCCCACGTCCAGGCTCTCCACCAGGGACCGCTGCTGACGGGCTCGACGCTGCTGAGGCCGGATGAGAAGGAAGTAGAAGATGGCCACCATCAACACCAGCGAGAGCAGGAAGGTCAGGTTGCTGCCGCCGGTCTGGGCCAGAAGCGTGGATCCGTTCATGGGTTCCTCCAAGAAAAACGGCGGCTCCGCCGCCGGTCGGAGCCCATAGTATGCCAGTAGTCTGAGTTGGCGAGGGTCCGGATCGTTCACCGAACGTTCTGCCACGCCCGGTGACAAACCGGCGGGCCCCTGTTACGTTACCGAACGGTAGGTTCGATATGGATCAGAGCTTGGAGCACGCCGCACCAAGACCCCGGTGGCGGGGCCGCATGCACCAGGTGGCCTTTTTCGTGTCGCTCCCCGCCGGCATCTCCCTCGTGGCCGTGGCCGGTTCGGCCCTGTCCCGGTCCGTGGCCATCGTCTACGCGGTGGCTCTCAGCGGGATGTACGCGGTCAGCGCCACGTTCCATCGGGTCCAGTGGGGGCCGGCGGCCTGGAAATGGATGCGCCGGGCGGACCACTCGATGATCTACCTGCTGATCGCGGGGACGTACACGCCGTTCGCCCTCCTGGTTCTCGACGGGGCGTGGTCGATCGTCCTGCTGGCGGTGGTGTGGACCGGAGCCATCGCCGGGATCGCTCTGAAGCTGTCCACCAGCCGGTGGTCGAACTTTGGGGCGGCCATGTACCTCATCCTGGGATGGGCGATGCTCATCGCGCTTCCCGCGCTCCCCGGCCGGATCTCATGGCTGGAGGCCGGGCTCCTGCTGGCCGGTGGTTTGCTGTACACCGTGGGCGCCGTGATCTTCTTCCGGAAGAAGCCCGATCCGAATCCCGCGGTGTTCGGCTATCACGAGATCTGGCATGCCATGGTGGTAGCCGCCACCGTGTGCCACTACGTGCTGATCTTGCTGATCGTCCTGTCCTGAGCGGCTAGCTCCGGCCCCGACCGCCTCTTCCCCCCGCGCCTTGCTCCACCTTGGTGACCCGGTCGGCCCCGTCGAAGGTCCCCTGGTCCTTCCCCGAACCTCCGGAGACCGTGTCCCGGTTCCCGTCCCGGGCCAGCAGCTTGTCGTTCTGCGATCCACCCTTCAGCTGGTCCGAGCCCCCGCCGCCGTTGAGCCGGTCCTTCCCGCCTCCCCCGCGGAGGGCGTCCTTCCCCCCCTGGCCGCTGATCACGTCGTTCCCCTTGGAGCCACTGGCCCGGTCGTCTCCCCCTCCACCGGCCAGAACGTCGCGGGACGCCCCGCCGGCCAGGCGGTCGTTCCCGCTCAATCCTCGGAGGCGGTCCTTTCCGGCCTGGCCCTGGATGAAGTCGGCGCCATCTCCTCCCGACATCTTGTCGTTGCCGCCCGATCCCACCAGCTGGTCGTCGGCGGGGCTTCCCACCAGCGCGTCGTTCCCTCCCGATCCGTTCACCGTGGTGGCTCCCCTGCCGAACCGGGCGGTGCTGATGGCGTTGGGCGAGGGTCCTCCGATGAGCTGGGCGCCCTCGATGGAGTCGAGGCTGTCGGATCCCTGGCCCACCAGCGTGGCGTTGGTCAGGGACTGGTCGGCATCAACGGTCTGCCGGACCACGTCGCCGCCGTTCCCCCCGGCCAGCGCGTCCGAGCCCTCCTCTCCCTCGAGCACGTCCCCGCCGTCGGCTCCAGACAGGGTGTCGTCGCCGGCGCCGCCGCGCAGGTTGTTGGCGCAGCCGTTCCCCGTCAGGGAGTCAGCGAACGGTGAGCCGAACAGGTTCTCCACGGGGTCCCCGCCCCCCAGGACCAGGGTTCCCGCCCCCACGGCTTGCGGTCCAGCAACTCCCAGGTCGAAGGTCACCGCCGCGGTCGCGGTCGCGAACGTCACCGAATCCCCCTGGGTGCAGCCGGGCGCCTCGGAGATGGCGTCGGTCCCGGCGAGCGTGGACAGGTCGTAGACATCCGGGCCGCCGGCTCCGGCCAGGCTGTCGCCGCCCCCTCCCCCGCGAAGGGTGTCGGGGCCCGCCGCGCCATCGAGTGTCACCGGCCCGCTGAAACCTGAGGTGTCGAGGACGTTGCCTCCGCCTCCCCCGGTGAGTGCGGCCTCCTCGATCCCCGTGAGGGTGTCGTTGCCCACGCCCACCAGCTGGGCGTCAGTGAGGGTCTGGTTCGTGTCGGTGGACTGCGTGACCCGGTCGGTCCCTCCCGGCCCGCCCTCCAGCCGGTCGTCGCCCTGTCCGCCCGTGAGCGTGTCGCTCGCCCCCAGGTCCAACTCGTCGTCGAGGGTGTCATCGTCGGCGCCCCCCCGAAGGACGTCGGGGTCCTGCTGGCCCTTGAGCATGTCGAGGCCCGGCCCGCCCTCCAGGGTGTCCGTGCCGAACCCTCCGAGGAGGGAGTCGTTCGCTCCGCTGGTCTCCAGCGGATCGTCGAACGCGTCGCTGAGGTGGTCATCCCCGGTTCCCGCGGTCACGGTGTCCCCGTCCTCCCCGCCCCGGAGCGTGTCGTTGCCATCACCGCCCAGCAGGAAGTCGCCGCCACCGAACGCGTCCAGCAGGTCGTCGTTGGCTCCGCCGTCGAGCGTGTCGGGCGCTCCCCCCGCCGACAGCGTGTCGTTCCCGTCTCCACCCACCATGGAGTCGGCTCCGCTCGGAGTGAACAGCTCGTCGCTCAGCGAGTCGTTCCCGGTCCCGCCGTCCATGTCGTCGGCGGCGTTCCCTCCGGTGATGGTGTCGTTCCCGTCCTCACCGAGGATGGAGTCCTGGCCCCCGCCGCCGGTGATGAGGTCCTGGCCTCCGCCCCCCTCCAGGGTGTCGTCGCCTTCCCGGCCCTGGAGGAAGTCGTCCTCGGTGCCTCCCATGATCGAGTCGTCGAAGTCGCTGCCGGTGACGGTGTCGGCTCCTCCACCGGCGTCGACGTCCACGTTGGCCAGCAAGGTGAACCCGGCGGTGGGGGTCACCGCGGACAGGTCGATGGTGTTCACGAAGATCCCGGACGCGGTGATGACGATCGAGGTGACCGCGGAGCATGCCGCGGGCCCGCCGCTCGGATCCGCGTTGTTGACCTTCACGTTCCCCCCGGAGCAGGTGACCGTGATGGGGTCGGCGGCGTTGCTGGTAACGGTCAGGGTGCCCGCCGCGTACGTGGCGGTGACGGTGGCGTGGGCGGGAGGCGGGTTGGCGAACAGGAACACCAGGACGAAGGCCGTGGTGAACGCGAGCAGGCGTGACTCCACCCGCCTGAGAATTCGGAGGACCGGCGACGGCACAGCAGCCGACAGACTATGGGCGAGCCCCGAGTTGGTCAACCCGGGCGAATCGGCCTCTCAGACCAGGCGGCCCTCGGGGGCCATCCCCAGGTGACGGTAGGCGGAGTCCGTAGCCATCCGGCCGCGGGGGGTTCGCTGGAGGAACCCGATCTGCAGGAGGTACGGCTCGTAGACGTCCTCGATGGTGCCGGTCTCCTCCCCCACCGCTGCCGCCAGGGTCGACAGGCCCACCGGGCCTCCGTCGAACCGCTCAACCAGCGCGGAGAGGATCGACAGGTCCAGGCGGTCCAGGCCTCGCTCGTCCACCTCGAACAGCGCCAGGGCGTCGGCGGCCGTCTCGAGGGTCACCCGTCCGTCCCCTCGGACCTGGGCGTAGTCCCGGACCCGCCGAAGAAGGCGGTTGGAGATCCGGGGCGTGCCTCGGGAACGCCTGGCGATCTCCTCGGCTCCCGGCGCGTCGACCTCCACGCCCAGGATGCCGGCCGACCGGTGGACCACGCTGGCCAGCTCCTCCTCGTCGTAGTAGTCGAGCCGGGGGCTGAACCCGAACCGCTCCCGGAGCGGCAGGGTGATGAGGCCGAGGCGGGTGGTCGCTCCCACCAGCGTGAACCGAGGCAGGTCCAGCCTGATGGTCCGCGCTGACGGGCCCTTCCCGATGACCACGTCGAGCTTGAAGTCCTCGAGCGCCGGGTACAGGACCTCCTCCACAGGCCGGGGCATGCGGTGGATCTCGTCCACGAACAGGATGTCGCCTTGCTCGAGGTTGGTGAGGATGGCTGCCAGGTCGCCGGTGCGCTCCAGGGCCGGGCCGGAGGTGTGGCGCAGCGCCACGCTCATCTCGTTGGCCATGATCCCCGCGAGCGTGGTCTTGCCCAGCCCCGGCGGTCCCGAGAACATCAAGTGGTCGAGCGGCTCGCCGCGCTCCCGAGCCCCCTGGATCAGCAGGGCCAGCTGTTCCTTGACCCGGTCCTGGCCCACGAACTCGGCCAGCCACTTCGGCCGGAGGGCGGCATCGAACTCCGGGTCCGAGTCCAGCTCGTTCACGGCCACGGCGTCGGGTTCGGTCATCGGCTGCCCACCCGCCGGAGCGACTCGCGGAGCAGGTCCTCGATCGGCTGGCCGTCGGGCTCCATCCCCGTCACCGCGTCGTGCACCTCCTGCGGGGACAGGCCCATGGCCAGCAGGGCTTCACGCACCTCGGCCATCGGGCCCGCGGCCGGGAGCTCCACGTCGCCGCCGAGCTTCTCCTTGAGGTCGAGGACGATCCGGGCGGCCACCTTCTTCCCCACGCCCGGCACGATCGTGATGGTGTCGGCGTCGCTGTCGAGCACGGCGCGACGGACGGCCTCCGGCGTGAGCACCGAGAGGATGGCCAGGGCCACCTTCGGGCCGATGCCGTTCACC
>DAITPV010000070.1:0-9495 GCA_036833435.1 Actinomycetota bacterium
AGGACCAATCACTCTCACAGAGGAGAGCCTCATGGCGACGACGAGACGCAAGTTCCTGACCATGGTGGGCGGGGCGGCCGCGGCGGGGGCGTTCCTCCTGGCGTGCGGGCGCAACGCGTTCACCGGGACCGGCGAGGTGCTGATCGGACGGCCGGACGCGCCGGTGACCCATCCGATCCTCGACAACAACCCGCCGATCAAGTCGGACCTTGAACCGGAAGAGGGGCCACTGGAGGTCTACAACTGGGACCAGTACGTCTACAAGAGCGTGCTGAACGACTTCGCCGAGGAGTACGGGGTCGATGTCAACCTGACCACCTTCTACAACCTGGAGGAGGGGATCCGGAAGCTCCGGACCGGCCAGCTCGGCTTCGACATCTTCTTCCCCACCTCGGAGCAGGTCCCCAAGCTGATCGCGGCGGGGATGTTCCAGCCGCTGAACCACGACTACCTGCCGAACCTCGAGGCCAACATCTGGCCCCAGCTGGCCGACCCGTTCTATGACCGTGGATCCAGGTACACGGTGCCGTACGTCGTCTACCAGACCGGGATCGGATGGCGGGTCGACATGGTGGACACCGACATCGTCTCCATGGAGAACCCCTGGGACGTGTTCTGGGATCCGACGCACCGCGACATCACCGGCCTGTACGACGACTATCGCGAGACCATGGGGGTGGGCCTGTACCGCAACCGGCTGAACGACCCCAACGCAGAGGATCCCGTGGCCATCGAGGAGGCCAAGAACAGCCTCCTGGAGCTCGGGGATCTCGTCAACGTGACGTACACGGTGGACGGCGCGTACTCCAAGCTCCCAGAGGGGAGGGTGGGCCTCCATCACGCCTGGTCCGGCGACCTGGCCGCGGCCCCCTCCTACGCCCCGGAGGGGGAGGACACCTCGGTGCTGCGATACCTGTGGCCGCCGAAGGGTCCCAACTCGACCGCCGGCGGCTACGTCTCCAACGACGACATGGCCATCCCCCGCGACGCGGCCCATCCGGTCCTGGCCCACCACTTCCTGAACTTCATGATGGATCGGGGCCACGCGCTGGATAACTTCTCGTGGCTTCTGTACCAGCCGCCGCTGCGTGACCTGGAGCCGGACCAGCTGGTGGAGGAGGGGCTCATCCTGGAGAACCTCCGGTCGACGCTGGTGTACGAGGAGGACTACCTGCAGGGGCAGATCCCCGTCCAGCTCCCCATCGAGGCCGACATCCGGTGGCTCGAGGCGTGGGCAGAGGTGCAGTCGGGAGGTTAGTCGTGGCCGGGAAGATGGTGGGGGAACGACGGCTTCTGTGGCCGGGGCTGGCCATCCCGGGGGTGGTCTGGCTGCTGGTGCTGTTCGTCACCCCCGTCTACGCCATCCTCGCGGTGGCCATGGGGCAGATCGATCCGATCTTCTATTCCGCCGAGCCGGTGTGGAACCCGTTGGAATGGGACGCCACGGTCTTCGGCGACGTGTTCGGGCAGATCTTCGGGGGAGCCACGGGGACCGTCTTCCTGCGAACCATCGTGTTCGTGGTCATCGCCGCCACGCTCTGCCTCCTGATCGGCTACCCGATCGCTTACTACGTCTCACGCAGGGCCGGCCGGTGGAGGATCCCCCTGCTCCTGCTCCTGCTGGCCCCGTTCTGGATCAACTACCTGATGCGAATGCTGGCCTGGCAGAACCTGCTGGACACCGACGGGATCGTCAACCAGGTCCTCCTGGGGTTGGGGATCATCGACGATCCCGTGGCCTGGCTCGCGGGGCGGCCGATGACCGTGGTCATGGGCCTGGTGTACGGCTACATCCCGTTCCTGATCCTGGCCTTGTTCGCCGCGCTGGACCGCATCGATCGGAGCCTGATCGAGGCCGCCCGGGACCTCGGTGCCAGCCCCATGCGCGCGTTCCTCCGCGTCACGCTGCCCCTGTCCAAGAACGGCATCCTGGCCGGCCTGGTCCTGATCACGCTGCCGATGTTCGGCGACTACTACACCCCTGAGTTGATGGCCCTGGGCAGCCGGGCGCAGACCCGAATGATCGGCAACGAGATCTACCTGTTCATCAACTCGGGGATCGGGGAGACCCGGGGAGCGGCCCTCACGATCGTGCTGATGGCCTTCGTCTCCGTCCTGATGGTCTATTACCTGATCACGATCAGCCGGGCCGCTCGGGAGTCCCGCGCATGAGCATCGCCACCACGCGGGCCGGCGCCCCGGCGGTCTCGGGGTCGGTGGCGGGACGGATGCGCCGCGGGCTCTCCAATCCGTGGGGGAAGCCGCGGTTCCTGGCGGCGTTCACCTGGGTGTACGTGGTGTGGTCGATCGCCCCCGTCCTGATCGCCATCCTGTTCTCGTTCAACGATGGCCGGTCACGCAGCGCGTGGCAGGGCTTCTCGCTCCGGTGGTGGGTGTCCGATCCCGATCTGTCGGTGCTCCACGATCCGTCGTTGCACTCGGCGCTGTTCCAGAGCGCCAAGCTGGCCGTGCTGACCATGCTCATCGCCACTCCGCTGGGCGTGGCGCTGGCTATCGGGCTGGCCCGGTGGCGGGGGAGAGGGGCTCGCCCGGCGAACGCGTTGATGCTCCTTCCTCTGGTCACCCCGGAGCTGGTGATGGGCGTGGCCCTGTTCCTGGTGTTCGTCTACCTGTTCCCGTTCGTCCGGCTGGGGACCGGCGCGCAGCTCCTGGGCCACGTCACGTTCTCGATCTCGTTCGTGGTGATCGTCACCCGAGGACGTCTGTTCGCCATCGGGCCGGAGTACGAGGAAGCGGCCATGGACCTGGGGGCCTCTCGGTTCCAAGCGCTGCGGCTGGTGCTGTTGCCGCTGCTGCGTCCGGCCATCCTGGTCAGCGGGGTGGTCTCCCTGGCGCTGTCGCTGGACGACTTCGTGGTGAGCCAGTTCCTGGTGGGCGGGGCCGACACGGTGACCATCCCGGTGCTGGTGTACAGCGCCTCACGGGCGGCGCCAACGCCGGCCACGAACGCGATCGCGACCCTGCTCCTGCTCCTCACGGTATTCCTGGCCGTGGTGGCGGGCCTGATCCTCCGGAGGGCCCAGCGACGGGAGCGTGGTGGCGGGTCAGCGGTGGAGGACCTGGCCCGGATCGAGCTGTAACCCGGCTCAGGACGCCGGCGTGAGCTGCTCGCCGGCCCGAGCTGCCTCTTCCGCGGCGGGCGGCAGGACCCGAAGATCCTCCGCGGGCAGGTGCACGTCGACCGGTTCTCCCTGCGGGTAGCCCTCCGACTCACTCCGGTTGGTGACCACTGCGTTCACCACCCGGTTCTCCGGGAGCTGGACGATGATCTGCATCGTGGGACCCAGGAACACGGTCCGCTCGACCATCCCGGGGATCCGGTTGGGCCCGGCCGAGCCCCTGGGGTGGACCTGCACTCGCTCGGGGCGGATCACCAGCTTCACCTCGCCGGTCGCCCCGGTGTCGCCCCGGCCGGCAACCAACTCGGATGTCCCGATCGCGACCCGGCATCCGCCGGCGCCGGGGCCCATGGCCCGGGCGGTCATCAGGTTCGAGACCCCCAGGAAGTCGGCAACGTACGCGGTCGCCGGCTCCTCGTAGACCTCCTTCGGCGAACCAACCTGCTCGACCCGCCCCCGGGACATCACCGCGATCCGATCGGACATGGTGAGGGCCTCTTCCTGGTCGTGGGTCACATAGATGAACGTGATGCCCACCCGCTCCTGGATGGACTTCAGCTCGATCTGCAGGGCCTTGCGAAGCTTGGCATCGAGCGCCCCGAGCGGCTCGTCCAGCAGCAGGACCGCGGGATTGAGGATCAGCGCCCGGGCCAGGGCCACCCGCTGCTGCTGGCCGCCGGAGAGCTGATGCGTCCGCCGTTTGCCCAGGCCCTCGAGCTGAACCAGGGCCAGCGCCTCGCGGACCCGGCGCTCCGCGTCGCCGCTCGATGCGCGCTGGAACCGCAGGCCGAACGCCACGTTCCCGGCCACGTCGAGATGGGGGAACAGCGCGTAGCTCTGGAACACCGTGTTCACGGGGCGACGGTGCGGCGGGGTCTGGGCCATGTCGGTGCCGTCGAGAAGGATGGCGCCCTCGTCGGGACGCTCGAAGCCGGCGATGAGCCGGAGCGTGGTGGTCTTGCCGCAGCCGGATGGTCCCAGCAGCGAGACGAACTCGCCGGCGGGGATGTCGAGGTCGATCCCGTCCACCGCGGTGACGTCGTTGAACCGCTTGACCAGCTCCACCAGCTGGACGCGCCCGCCGCTCATCCGCGTAGTGCTCGAGCGAACGCCTCGAAGTTGTCCAGGAACCGGTCCACGTCAGCCGGGGTGTGCTGGAAGGAGATCAGCCATTGCTCGGCCTTCCCCCAGGGCGGGAGGAACACCCCACCCAGCATCTGGGACAGCCAGTGGCCGTGGCTGAGGCGGTCGTCGATCTCCAGGAACTCGCGGTAGTTGTGAACGGCCTCCTCCGAGAAGCACACGCATCCCTTGGCCCCGACCGCCACGACGTGCGCCGGGAGCCGGTACCGCTCGATGGTGGCCTCCAAGCCGTCCACCATGCGCCTTCGCAGCCGGTCGATGCGTGCGTATCCCGCGTCGGTGGCCACCCGGGTGAGCATGGCCCTTGCGCTGGCCATGGTCAGAGGGTTGCCGTTGAACGTGCCTACCTGGTCGTACTCCGCGTTCACGATCAGGCCCATCACGGCCTCGGAGCCGCCGATCGCGCCGCAGGGAACCCCGCCGCCGATGGCCTTGGCCAGGCACACCAGGTCGGGGGTCACCCCGAACAGGGCGGTGGCTCCTCCCGGGCCGGTGGTCAGCCCCGTCTTCACTTCGTCGAATGCCAGGAGCGCGCCGTGTCGGTGGACGATGTCCCGGACCCGCTCGAGATAGCCGGGAAGGGGCTCGATGATCCCGGCGTTCATCATGATCGGCTCCATGATCATTCCGGCGATCTCGTCCGGGTGCTCGGCGAAGGCTCGCTCCACAGCCGAGGGATCGTTGAACGGAACGATCGTGACCAGGTCCACCACGGCTTCCGGGATCCCCGCGCCGGAGACGGGGTTCGCCGGCCGTTCCGGAGGGCCGATCTCATCTGGGTCGTTGAAGACCGACACCATCACCGAGTCATGGTGTCCGTGATAGGAGCCCTCCACCTTGATGATCCGCTCGCGGCCGGTCGCCGCTCGCATCAGGTGGACGGCATCCATGGTGGTCTCCGTCCCCGAGTTGTTGAACCGCCACAGGGGCTGGCGGAATCTCTTCGAGAGCTCCTCGGCCACCACCACGGCGTCCTCGGTGGGCTGGGCGAAATGTGTTCCTCGGGGCACCCGCGCACCCACGGCCTCGACGATCTCGGGGTGGCCATGGCCGGCCAGGCCCACGCCGTACCCGCCGTGGAGGTCCACGTACTCGTTGCCGTCGGCGTCACGGATCTTCGAGCCCGAGCCGCCATCGATCCAGATCGCCTGGGGCTGGGTGATCTGCCAGCTGGAAGTCACGCCGCCCGCCAGCGTCTGCTTGGCTCGCTCCAGGAGACCGGCGGAAGCCGCCTGGGTGGCCAGGAAGGCCCGTTCCCCCTCCTCGATCAGGCGGTCGAGGCGCGCCCGATCGATGGGGGCCGCTCCTTCGCGGGCCGCCCGTTCACTTTGAACCATCGTTCAAATCATACGCCGACGGGGGAGAGATCAGCCCTCGAGGTTGATGTAGATGTGCTTGGTCTCCAGGTAGTCCTCGAGACCGTGGGGCCCCAGCTCCCGGCCGATCCCGGACTGCTTGTAGCCCCCCCAGGGAGCCTCGGTGGGGGCTGGTTGGGAGTCGTTGATCCACACGGTGCCGGCCCGGAGCGCCCTGGCCGTGCGGATAGCCTTCTTGATGTCTCGAGTCCACACCGCGGCGGCCAGGCCGTAGTCGGAGTCGTTGGCCAGGCGGACCACCTCATCTGGTTCGTCGAACGGCATCACCGCCATCACCGGTCCGAAGATCTCTTCGCGGGCGATCCGCATCTCGTTGTTGACGTCGTAGAAGATCGTGGGGGAGACGAAGTACCCACGGTCCATGGACCCGCCGTCGCCACCCGTGGCCAGCTTGGCCCCCTCCTGCCGGCCCGCGTCCACGTAGGACAGAACCCGGTCCCGCTGCTCCGCGGACACCAGGGGTCCCATGGTCGTCTCGGGTTCCAGGCCGCTTCCGAGACGGACCGCCTGGGCCCGCTTGGTGGCCTCCTGGAGCGCGTCGTCGTAGATGGAGCGCTCCACGAACACCCGGCTCCCGGCCGAGCAGATCTCGCCCTGGTTCCAGAAGATGCCGTTGCACGTGCCCTCGATGGCCTCCTCGAAGGAGGCGTCGGCGAACACGATGTTCGGCGACTTCCCCCCGAGCTCCAGGGTGACCCGCTTCAACGTGTCGGCGCCGGTACGGAGAACTTCCTTGCCAACCTCCACCGAGCCGGTGAACCCGATCTTGTCCACGGCCCGGTGCTCGACCAGTGGACGCCCGGCGGTCGGCCCGAACCCGGTGACCACGTTGAACACACCGGCGGGGACTCCGGCTTCATCGAGGATGGCGGGGAGCTCCAAGGCGGTGAGGGGAGTCTGTTCCGCCGGCTTCAGGACGACCGAGCAGCCGGCCGCCAGCGCCGGGGCCACCTTCTGGGCGGCCATCAGCAGCGGATAGTTCCACGGGGTGATGAGCCCGGCCACGCCGACCGGCTCTTTCACCACCAGGCTCATGGCGTCGGGGCCCACGGGCGGGATCTCGCCCATCAGCTTCGTGACCCAGCCCCCGTAGTACTCGAAGATGTATGCGCTCTCCTCGATGTCCTCGCGAGCCTCGCCCAGCGGCTTGCCGCTGTCGCGGACCTCGAGCTCCGCCAGGCGGTCGGCTTCCCGGCGGATGATCTCGGCGGCCCGGAGCAGGACCCGCTCCCGTTCCCGTTCGGATGCCCGAGTCCAGGGTCCCTCGTCGAAGGCCCGGCGGGCGGCGTGGACGGCGCGGTCGATATCCTGCGCCTTTGAGTCGGGAACCCTGGCGATGACCTCCTCGGTGGCGGGGTCCACCACCTCCAGCGTCGCCCCGTCCGCGGCCTCCACCCACGAGCCGTCGATGTAATTGGACAGCGTCCGCACGGTCTGGTTCACGTCCTTGCGTCGGTCTTGGCCACGTCGACCGGGGGGACCGGACCCAGGGCCCGGCCGTCCAAATAGCCCCGGGCCACCAGGGCGATGAACTGGTACACGCCGATCTCCATCGGTGACAGTGGCCCCTGACGGTAGCCCCGGCCCTGGGCACCGCGTTGCACGCCCTCGCACGCGGCCCAGTCCTGCTTGTTGGTGATGTCCCAGAACTCCACCGCGTAGGACGGGTCGAACCCCTCGCGGCTGGCGACCTCCGGCGGGAACAGCCATTCACACTCGATCTTGGTGCGGTCGTGCGAGAGCGGCTCGAGCCGATGTGTGAGCACGTAGTCGGGATGGGCGCTGATGAGCAGGTTGGGGAACATCCCCCAGTACTCCACCCTGCGTCGCTGCGCCGCGTCGAGGGTGGGAATGATCTTCCCGTCGCTCTTGCCGTCGAGCGACATGGTCTCGGCGTGGTCCATGAGGTCCATGGAGCCGCCCACCACCAGCCCGGTGGGCTCGAACTGTTCCCCGCTGTCGGGAGGGGTCACCCGGCACAGCTCGGGGTGGATGTTCGTGCAGTGGTAGCACTCGTGGTAGTTCTCGTTGATCAGCTTCCAGTTCGCCTTGACCACGTAGTCGTGTCGGGCCACCGGCACCAGGTGCTCCGGCTGATAGGGCCGGATGGCCTCATCGAGGTTCCCGACGTGGCGGTCGAGGGGTGCCGCCTGTCCGTCGGCGTTGACGAACACCCATCCGCCCCACTCGCTCACCGGTGTCTGCAGCAGGGCGTTGTCCGGATCGGAGGGGCTCCAGCCGGGTCGGTCGGCGAAATCCGGCGCGGTCTTGTAGGCGCCGTCGAGGCCGTACGTCCAGGAGTGATACGGGCACCGAACGAACGACCGGTTGACCGTGTCGGCGCCGCAGGGGAGCAGCTCGTGCCCTCGGTGGCGGCACGTGTTGGAGAAGCCTCGGAGCTCTTCATCCTTCCCCCTGACCAGGAGGACCCCTTGTGCCCCGATGGCCACGGCTCGCTGGTCCCCGGGGTTCTCGAGCTGGTCCGCTCGGCCGATGCACACCCAGGACGCGTCGAAGAACCGCTCCCGTTCCCAGTCGAACACCTCCGAAGAGATGTAGGCCCCCGCCGGGAGCGTCCGGGCTCGGTCCGGCGGGGCGATGGAGGCCTCGAGGAGCGTGCGATCGATCGGAAGGGTGGAGCCCATACGTTCCTCCGGTGCTGAACGACCGTTCAATCCTACCAGGGGGCCTGATGGACCACCCGGCCCCCGACGATCGTGAACGTCACCCGGGCATCACCGACCGGCCCGGCGCCCTCGGCGAGCGGATCCCGGTCCAGAACCACCAGGTCGGCCACCTTCCCCGGCTCGATGGTGCCGGATTCTCCCTCCCTGCCGTTGACGTACGCGGAGCCTGTGGTGAAGCCCCGGAGCGCGGCATCGAGGGTCAGCCGTTCCTCCGGGATCAACGACTCGTTTCCCCGGTGCTCGGGATCCACCCGGGTGACCGCGACCTCCATCTGCTGCAGGGGATCGGCGGTGCTCACCGCCCAGTCGCTTCCGCACGCCAGCGTGCCGCCGGTGCGAGCGATCGACGCGAACGGGTACTGATGTGCGCCCCGTTCCGATCCCAGGAACGGGATCGTGAGGTCGTCCATCTGGGGTTCGTGGCATGCCCAGAAGGTCTGTACGTTGGCCACCACCCCCAGGGCCCCGAACCGGGGAACGTCGGCGGGGTCGACCACCTGGAGGTGGGCGATGTGATGGCGGAGATCTCTCCGGCCCTCTGTTCGGACCGCCGCCTCCACCGCGTCGAGCGCGTCGCGGACCGCGCGATCGCCTATGGCGTGGAAGTGCACCTGGAACCCCTCCCGATGGAGACGGGTGACCGCGTTGGTCAGCACGTCCGGCTCGAGGAAGCGCAGCCCGCGATTGGCGGTCGGTCGGCCGTCCCCGTCGAGATACGGCTCCAGCATCGACGCCGTGAAGTTCTCGCAGACCCCGTCGACCACGATCTTCACGGTCGTGGCCCGAACGTGGCCCCTCGTACCCCAGCGGCGTTGTTCGAGGAGGTCCTCTATCTGCTCGACGCCATGGCTCCGCTCCCACCACAGCGCGGTGACCACGATCCCAGTGAGCTCGCCCCGCTCGTCCACGGCTCGGTAGGCGCGCAGCAGCGCCGGGTCCACCCAGGCGTCTTGCCAGGCGGTGACTCCCAGGGAATGGAGGTGGCGCTGGCCCTCGAGGACGCCCGCCTCCAGCTCTGAGGCGGTTGGGTCGGGGGCGTGGTCCTCCACCAAGTCCAGGGCCCCCTCGTGGAGCGTGCCGGTGGGCGCGCCGGTCGAGGGGTCTCGCTCGATCCGGCCGTCCGGCGGGTCCGGGGTCCCGCTGGTGATC
>DAITPV010000071.1:0-9440 GCA_036833435.1 Actinomycetota bacterium
GAAGGTGTAGGTCGTACCGCCTTGCATGGGCAGGGGCTCTCGCTCTTCGTGAGTCACGATGAACACCGGCATCCCGAACGGCGGAGGGTCGCCCCACGGCTCGAATCCGACGTCGAACATCCGCTTCCCGATCAGGACCGCCCCGGTCGAGGCGTAGGTCTCATCCACGATCGCGACATCGGTGTCGGTCTTCGCGTCGAACCTCCAGTCGTGAAGCCGATCGCCATCGTCCCCCATCCCATTCCCGATGCCGACGTTCGGTCCGGCGATGAACCCATCAAGCGACATCGAGATCTCGGACGTGATCTTGCCCATCGCAGCCTCCATATCGCATCGGTATCTGAAGAGTTAGACGGCTCCCGGATAGAGCCCGGCATCAAGCGCGCTGTTGCAGAGCGCTTCAACCCGCCCAAAGCTCAACCGCCGTCGACTCCCAAAGCAAATCGGGAGGCACCAGTCTTCTCTCATGGGACGCTGATCGCGAATCGCGCCTAGGTAGTCAGCGCCTAACACTTCAAGACGGGACGGTGCATTCCGTCTCCGCACGGAGGAGACTGAATGGCCCACACAAAGGAGGCTCGATCATGGATACGCAAAGCGACTGGACGAGTACCGCGCGTCGGATGTGGCTCTGGCCGGTGGCCATTCTCGTCAGCCTCCCTGTTGGGGGGTATATCGCAGACCTGGTCGTGGACGGAGTCGATTCCGTGGGAGCGGCGCTCGCCGGGGGGCTCATCGCGGGCGCAATTATCGGAGCGGCAGAGTGGTTCGCATTGCGCCGGTGGGTCTCGTGGCTCTGGATCCCGGCGACGAGTGTGGGAATGGCCGTGGGCCTGGTCGGCGGGGCGGCGCTGGCTGACTATGGGATAAGCCGAGGGGACATCGTCCTCATGGGCGCTGTGACCGGGGTAGGTGTAGGCGTTTTGCAGGCGTTGGTCCTCGCACGACATCGTATCCCCGGTGCGGTCTGGTGGGCGGTCGCGAACCCGCCTGCCTGGGGGCTTGGCTGGTTCGTGACGTCGTACGTGATCACGGCAAACGTCGATGAGCGGTTCCCGGTCTTCGGCGCGAGCGGAGCGCTGGTCTTCGGACTGCTGACCTGGCTCCTCCTGGCAGTGCTGTTCAGAGCGGCGGCAACCGAGGTCCGGGGGACGGCAGCTCGGTGAACGTGGGGCGGGGAGGACTCGAACCTCCGACCGACGGATTATGAGTCCGCTGCTCTGACCGACTGAGCTACCGCCCCTCAGGGCGAGTCTAGCCGTCGTCCTCCGGGTATTCCGGCCGTCCCAGGTCGAGGATCTCCGGCTCCCAGTCGCGCATGGCCTCGGCGAGCTTGACCACGATCGCGGCTCCACCAACCAGCCCCAAGACCCGGCCTAGAGGCGTGGCCCGGAAGAACTTCATCCGGAATATCAGGGGGGCCGAGAAGATCAGGATCTGAGCCAGCCGCCGGCGGACCTCACGCCCTTCTGGCGTGGCGAAGTAGGCGCGGATCTCCTCAACTCCCTTGTCGACCAGGGCCATGACCTGGTCGACGGGACTCGCCGGCTCGGCTTGGGGACCCACTCGAACGCTCACGGCTCCACTGTACCCGGCCCGGTCACACTCGTCTTGCTCAAGACATTCGACCGACTCTCCGAAAACCCGTAAGGAGATGTCTCGCTCCTCACTCGCTCGCCTGACGACCCTCGGGGTCGCGCTGGCCATCCTGGTGGCCGGCCCGGCCGGCCAGGCCGTCGCGGTTCTGGCCTCCCCGCAGTTCGGGCCGATGATCGAGGACTATGCGGACTACGAGGGGCAGTCGAAGTGCAAGCCGAAGCCAAAGCCGGGCGTGGTGGCCTTCGAGCAGATGCTTCTCCAGACCTACCCACAGGTCACCTACACGAACATCAGCCGGCGCTGCAAGGAAGGCGGGCAAAGCGAGCACAAGGAGGGGCGCGCCCTGGACTGGGCCGCCGACGTCTCCGACCCGGCCCAGCGGGCCGCGGCGCAGGAGGTGCTCGACTGGCTCACGGCGCCGGACTCCTACGGCAATCCGCACGCCATGCTTCGGCGGTTGGGGATCATGTACGTGATCTGGAACCGGAGGATGTGGAGCTCGTGGGACCAGACCTGGGAGCCGTACTGCATCCAGAAGCGCAAGATCTGCCGGGATCCCGACTCCAAGGCTGCCCTCCACCCACACACCGACCACGTCCACTTCAGCTTCGGATGGCCGGGTGCCAGGAAGGCAACGACCTTCTGGAACCCCGGGGTGTCACAGCCGCCGCCGCAGCCGTCGCCGTCGCCGTCGCCGTCGCCGTCGCCGGTCGTTCCGTAGTCGGGCTCCGGGGGCGAGACTCGAACTCGCAACCTACCGGTTAACAGCCGGCCGCTCTACCGATTGAGCTACCCCGGAATGTGGAGAAACTCCAGTCTACCAGCGAGGATGAAGCTCTCAGAGCAACGTGGTTGGTTGACCCATGTACCCCATGAGCTGTGCGAACCGCACAGCCAGCGAGGGATCGGCCATCATCTGTGATCCCCAGTGCTGGGCCACCATGGCCCACTGCTGCACGGTTATCCCGTTCTGCATGCACACGTCCTGCACCGATGTGCCACCACTCATCGCCTTCATCATCGCCGCGTACTGCTCGAGGGTGACCTCCGGGCGCTGAACGCCAGCCTCCACGAGCTCTTGCTGGTACAGCTCATGGTACCGGTTGAGGGTCTGGGGGTCGCTCATCCGGGCGGTCCACGCATCGACCACGGCCTGCAGGCGGCCGGGAGCCAGGCCGTAGGACTGGGCGATGGCCTCCTGCTCCTCCCGGGACTTGTCGGTGAGCGCCACGGCCATCTCCGTGAAACGCTCCAGGCTGAGCCCTTCGACCGTGTCCTCCGCCTCCCCGCTCATCGGGGTGGGCTACTCGAGGTAGTCGCGGAGCTTCTGCGAGCGGGAGGGGTGGCGGAGCTTCGACAGGGTCTTGGACTCGATCTGCCGGATCCGCTCTCGCGTGACCCCGAACTCCCGGCCCACCTCTTCCAGGGTCCGCGGGTGCCCGTCCACCAGTCCGAAGCGAAGTTGGATGACCTTCTTCTCCCGCTCCGAAAGGGTGTGGAGCACCGACTCCAGCTGCTCCTGGAGGAGGATGAAGCTGGCGGCGTCGATGGGGACGACGGCCTCGGAGTCCTCGATGAAGTCACCGAGGTGAGAGTCCTCCTCCTCACCGATCGGCGTCTCCAGGGAGACGGGTTCTTGAGACACCTTGAGGATCTCGCGAACCTTCTCCGCGGGGATCCCCATCTGGCGGCCGATCTCCTCCGGCAGCGGTTCCCGGCCCAGGTCCTGGAGCAGCTGTCGTTGGATGCGGACCAGCTTGTTGATGGTCTCCACCATGTGCACGGGGATCCGGATGGTCCGGGCCTGGTCGGCGATGGCCCGGGTGATGGCCTGTCGGATCCACCACGTGGCGTACGTGGAGAACTTGAACCCCTTGGAGTGGTCGAACTTCTCCACGGCCCGGATGAGGCCGAGGTTGCCTTCCTGGATCAGGTCCAGGAACAGCATCCCCCGTCCCACGTACCGCTTGGCGATCGACACCACCAGCCGGAGGTTTGCCTCGATCAGCTTCTTCTTGGCCAGCTGACCGTCGCGCTCCACCTTCCGCAGGAAGTCCTCGGTGGCGTCACGGCCGCGGGGCCGCCACGTCTTGGCGAGGGTCTCGCGGCCGATCCCCTCGACTCGTCCGAACTTCTCCTTCTGATGCTCCCGGATGCGGACCACGTACTCGACCACGCCGACCAGCTGCTTCTGGTCCACGCGCCCGGTCACGCCGATCGTGGCGAAGAGCTCCGTGGAGAACTCGCCGGCCTCGATCCGCATGGCGAAGTCCACCTCTTGTGGTGCGGTGAGGAGGGGGACCTTCCCGATCTCCTTGAGGTACATCCGGACCGGGTCGTTGGTGGGCGCCTTGAGGAGGTCCTCGTCGCGAGGAACCGACGGCTGGCCCTCGAGCTCCTCACCGGGGACCTCGATGACCTCGATCCCCTGCTCGCGGAGGTGCTCCTCGATCTGGGTGAGGAAGTCCTCGACCTGCTCGGCCGAGATGTCCTCGACCGGCAGCCCGTCGACCAGGTCCTCGGAAGTGACGAAGCCCCGCTCGCGGCCCCGGGCCACGATGAGCTCCTTGGCCTCCTCGAGGATCGGGTCCTTGATCACCTCAGCCACTTCAGGCTCCTTCACCGGCTCTGGCCTTGGCCTCCCGCCACCTTCCGGTGACATCCGTCAACTCCCGGAACAAGGGGTCGAAGGAGTCCGCGTCGGTGACGGGATTCAGGCGTTCTAGGCGTTTCCTCATTGTATCCATCCGCCGCTTCAGTGACCGTTCTTCCAGGCGAGAGAACACCCGGAGCGCATAGTCGTCAGAAGGGTCCCCCTTCATGGGCTCGAGGCTCAGCTCCGCCACGACCTGGGCCAACCCCTGGTCAGCGGCCTTGTCTGCGAGCTCGCCCGAGGTGCGCCAGGGGCCTCGCAGGAGTTCGAGGACCTTCCGGTACCGCTGCGTCTCGAAGTAATCCTCCCCCACCCGGTCGAGGTGCCTGCTGGAGATATCGGGATATTGGGCCAGAAGCTTCAGGGCCTCCCGTTCGACCTCCCGGACCGGGGAGCGAGCCTCCGCCACGGCCCGATCGTCGTTGGCACGACGCTCCGCTCTTCCCCTGGGTGCGGGCTTGCCGGCCCGCTCGAGCTCGAGGGCGATGTCCGTGGGGCTCACCCCGACCAGGTCGGCCAGCCGCCCGGCGTATTCGCCTCGCAGAACGTCCTGCTTCAGGCCGGTCACGATGGGAAGGGCCTCTCGCCACGCGCGGGCCTTCCCCTCCGGCGTGGACAGGTCCTTGTCCCGCATGCTCCGCTCGAGCATGTAGTCGACGACCGGCTGGGCCTTGTCCGCCAGCCGCTCGAACTCCTCCCCACCATGTGTGGAAACGAAGTCGGCAGGATCCTGGCCCTCGGGCAGGATCAGCACCGAGACCTCCAGGGCGAACTCCTCGAACATCCCGTGGGCCCGCTCAGCTGCTCGGGCGCCCGCCTCGTCGGAGTCGAACGCCAGCACCGCCCGGGGGCAGAACCGGGACAGCAGCCGGAGATGGCCCTCGGAGAGCGCGGTCCCGCAGGTGGCCACCGCGGTGGGGATCCCGGCCTGGTGGAGAGCGATCACGTCCGTGTAGCCCTCCACCACGAACGCCCGGCCCGAGCCGGTGAGCGCCGAGCGATTCCGGTTGAGATTGTAGAGGATCTCCCCCTTCCGGTACACCGGGGTCTCCGGGGAGTTCAGGTACTTCGGCCCCTCGCCCTCCAGCAGCCGGGCCCCGAAGCCCACCGGTTTCCCGGTGAGATCATGGACGGGGAACACCACCCGGGAACGGAACCGGTCCCTCGTCCCCCGGGTGTCGTGGATGGCCAGACCGGCCTCCACCAGGATCTCGGTCGACAGGTCCTTGGCCAGACGGCGCAGGAGGAAGTCCGGGTTTCCGGAGGCGTAGCCGACGCCGAACTCCTCGACCGAGGCCTTGTTGATCCCCCGCGACTCGAGGTAGGCACGGGCCTGCTCGGCCTCGGGGTGATCGAGAAGGTGCTGATGGTACAGCTCCGCGGCCCGGCCGTTGGCCCGGTACAGGGCCTGCTTCCGCGAGGCCGCCCGGCGCTCCCCCGGAGACGCACCCTCGAACCGGAGGGTGATCCCCGTTTGGCCGGCCAGCCGCTCGACGGCCTCGGGGAAGTCGAGGCCTTCGACCTCCATCAGGAAATGGAAGGCGTTGCCGCCCTTGCCGCACCCGAAGCAGTAGAAGAGCCCCTGGGCGGGATCAACGCTGAACGAGGGCGTCTTCTCGGTGTGGAACGGGCACAGGCCGCTCCACCGGCGGCCGGACTTCTTCAGGGCGACGTACTGCTGGACCAGCCGGGCCAGATCAGTTCGCTCCCGGACGGCCTCGATGTCCTCCTGTCTGATCCTGGCCATGCCCCCCTCAGAGCATCCAGCCCTGGGGAAGGAACAGTCGCTCGTAGGTGCGGAGCGCGTACCGGTCGGTCATCCCGGCGATGTAGTCCACCACCCGTGACGTGTCGTCCCCGGGCCCGGCCCGGTACTCGGCAGGGATCTCCTCGGGATGCTCCAGGAAGTGAGAGAACAGGTCCCGGATCACCCCGACTGCCTTGTCCTGCTCCGCGGCCGCTTCCTCCCGAAGGTAGACCCGCTCGAACAGCACCTCTCGCAGAGCGTCCAGGGCGGCGCCGGACGCTTCCGACATCCCGACCTCCGGCCCTTCGGCCGAGGACTCCACGATGTCGTCCACCAGCGTCTCGATCCGCACCCCGTGGCTGTGTCCGAGCACATCGGTGACTGACGGGGGCAGCTCTTCTTCGGTCAACAGCCCCGCGCGGATGGCATCGTCGACGTCGTGGTTCACATACGCCAGACGATCCGCGAACCTGGCCACCTGAGCCTCGAGCGTGGCGGGGGTGGGCATCGACCAGGTGTGGTTCAGGATGCCGTCCCGGACCTCCCAGGTGAGGTTGAGGCCCTCCCCGTCACGCTCCAGGTGGTCGACCACCCGGAGGCTCTGCTCGCTGTGGCGGAAGGGGTGACCCAGGAACGGGGTGAGGGCCCGCTCCCCCAGGTGCCCGAACGGGGTGTGGCCCAGGTCGTGGCCCAGAGCGATGGCTTCGGTGAGGTCTTCGTTGAGCCGGAGGGCCCGGGCGAGCGCCCGGGCGATCTGCGATACCTCCAGCGTGTGGGTCAGCCGGACCCGATAGTGGTCACCTTCTGGGGCGATGAACACCTGCGTCTTGTGCTTCAGGCGACGGAACGCCTTGCTGTGGACGATGCGGTCGCGATCCCGTTGGAACGCGGTGCGCATGTGGTGCGGTGGCTCCTGACGTTCGCGTCCTTTCGACGTCGACGACAGTGCCGCTCGTTCCGAAAGCGTCTGTCGTTCCAGCTGTTCTTGTCGCTCTCGGATGTCCATCAAGCGGCGAGGATAGCACGCAGGTCCGACACCGCCCTCGTGACCTGCGAAAAACGAATCGCGCGGTCAGGCGCCGAACACCCGGTAGTACAGGTACGCGAAGGTCTCACGTGTGTATCCCTGCAACCGCGTGGCCTGGCTCCTGGCCGCTGAGTGCCATGTTGCGGAGACATATCCATCGATCCCCAGGTCGCGGGCCATCCGACGGATCCGGAGGTTGTGCCAGGGATCGGAAACCAGGAACGCACTGTCCATCTGCTGCTCGGTCATGAGCCGGGCGACGGCACGGAGACTCTCGTACGTGGTGTTGCCCTCGGACGAAGGCACTACCGCCTCGGCGGGGATCCCCCTGGAAACGAGGTAGTTGGTCCCGGCCTCCGCTTCAGTGAACGCGTCGCCCTCCTGTCCCGCTCCCAGGACGATGATCCGATCGCTGAACCCCTGCTCGTAGAGGAGGGCGCTGTGGTCCAGACGGCCCTGGAACACGGGCGAGGGGTCTCCGCCGTACTGCGCCGCGCCCAGCACGAGGATGGCATCGGCTTGGTCCACCTGACTGGCCTCGTCGGTATGCGCGGCTCGCCACACGGCGATCCCGCTGGCCACCACGGGGGTCAGCAGCAGAGCAAGGACCAGGACCAGCGTGAGGAGAATGGGATGACGAGGTCGGCGCACCGGGCCTGCACTGTAGCAACGGAGCGGCTCTTCGGTTCGCTCAGTCGACGCAGAGGGCCGGGAACTCCCCGGTCACCAGCGGCTGCCGCCCCACCTCGACCGTGACGTCCTCGAGCTCGGATCTGTCCGAGGCCACAACGGCAGCCACGTAGTTGTCGGGATCGGCGTCGAGTCGTTCGGCCAGTCCAGTCCAGCAGGATGCGGGGCTGATGGCGATCGCTCCTCCCACCGCCTCCATCAGCTCGTCGGTCCCCGGGTCGAGATCCGCGGGATCCTCGGCAACGTCGAACACCGACACCCACTCATCGTTGCTATCAGCGGACGGGTCAGCTGAGGGCAGCACCTCGGCCTCCCGCATGGTCTCCAGGAAATCCGTTCTCTGGAATCCATTGCCGATCACGGCGACCTGCTCACAAGGGAAGGTGTCGTCCCACACCAGCACCCAGGTCAGGTCCTGGCCAAGGAAGCGCGCCGTCGCGCCGGTGGCCAGATCCATCTCGCCAAGGAACGGGAGTCCCTCCCCGATCTCTCCGAAGATCCCCAGCAGGTAGTTGAGCGTTCGGCCTTCAGAGTCCCGGTATTCCTCCCGAACGCCCACGCTGTCAGGCTGAGGGACCTCCTCGGTGTCGGAGAGCTCGAATCCCTCAACGGCTCCCAGCTGAGCCTCGCACTGAGGCACGCTTGCCGCTGAGTCGCCGCTCGGAGAGGCCGTTGTGGCGGGGCGGTCCTCGGTGCACCCGGCGCCGAGGACCACCACCAGCACGGCCGCGAGAGCCGCGCGCCTCACGGGACGGTGAGCCCGGGGATCGAGTGGGTGAGCGGGCCACTCCCGTCCGGGTCGGCCTCCTGGCCCAAGCCCACGTACTCCTGTCCCCGGTTCTCGAGCCGGGGTGTAATGATCGCCGGAGCGCCCGCTGCCTGCGCCAAGTCCAGGAACTCCTTCGCACCGGTGGCCGTGCGGAACGCCGAGACCAGGACGTAGCCATCGCTCGATGCGCCCAGGGCCCGGTCCAGGCCAACGAACTGGTCGACCTGGGCCACGTAGTAGCCCTGGAGGTCTCCCATGGTCATCCGGTCGTTGGCCTGCTCGGCCGCCTCCAGCGACGGGAACGCTCCCCCGACGACCAGGAGGAGGTGCTCACCCACGCCGTGGTCCGGAGGGATCTCCGGCACCGCCGGATCCATGAGGGCCGGAGGCGAGTGAGGACTCGACTCCTGCGCCCGGGAGACCACGGTTCCCACCACCGCGCCGCCGAGCAGCGCCACGGCCACCGCCAGCACCATTCGGTTCATCGACATCCCCTTTCAGTAGCCCGAGGCGTACTGGAAGTGCATGGGGTCGCACCATGCCTTCCCCCACGTCCATCGGTGGTCGTTCCAGATCTGGTCGTGGTTGAAGTTGACGTTGCTGTGGCACTGGCCCAGGGGCTCGGTTGCCGAGCTGACATCGACGGCGATCCCCCAGGCATGAGTGCTCCAGCTGTTGGATCCATCGATGTACCGGCAGTTGTAGCCCCAGATCCCGCTGCGAATGAACCGGTTCTTGCCCTGGTGGGCGATGTGACCCTTGACGTCGTAGTCGAGGTTCGAGGAATCCGGTCCACCGAGCTTGCGGTGGTACCGCACCACGTAGCTCTGCCCGTTGTCGGCCGCACGCCACTGAAAGGAGTTCTGGTGCGTGCGGTCGGTGCACGGCTGGCCGAACACCTCCACGATCTCCCGGTACCCGTTCGGCTTGTGCGGGTAGCCCTGGTGCAGGTGGT
>DAITPV010000072.1:0-9371 GCA_036833435.1 Actinomycetota bacterium
GGCGCTGGCCGGCGCCCTGGAGGACGAGGCGAGCGCCTCACCACGCTGATCGGCACGTCCTCATGGGAGGGGAAAACGGGAACGGAGAGCGCCCGAGCCCTCGTCGACGCCTTCCTCGACGTGTGGGAGCAGCACCGTCCGGTCCTCCGAGTGGTCGACCTGGCCACCGCGGAGGGGGACATGCGATTCCAGAACGTCAGGACGCACTTCCTGAACGAGCTCACGGTGGCCCTTCGCGACGTGATCGACGAGTTCAAGCGCCACGGCCACCATCCCAAGGACCTCGAGCCCATGGGCCAGGCCGCTGTGCTGGTCTCGATGCTCGCCCACGTGGCTGCTCACCGATACGGCTTCGAGTTCTGGGGGATCCGCACCCAGGCCATCCGGGATAGCAGCGCCCGCCTGCTCCACGCCGGCGTCACCGGCAAGCGATAGCTACTTCAAGGGATCGACGCGGAGGCGGGTGATCCGCATGTGCTTGATCAGCCACCGGCCGTCTTCCTTCACGTAATCGTCCTCGTAGTGCCCGTAGCCCCGGAGGCTGTTCGCCTTCATATCGCCGGACCACTCGACGACGTCGGACATCGCCCAGGTGCCTCGAGCGGTGGTCGAGCCGGTGATCTCGATCTCCGGCATGTGCCCCTGGTGGACGCTGACCGAGCTGCCCAGGGCGCCACTGACGAAGTCCACGACGGCATCCCGGCCCTCCATTCGGATGTCCGGCCCCCCCGTGTACTCCAGCACACAGTCCTCGGCGAGGTTCTTGGCCCACTCGGACCACTGCTTGGTGTCCATCAGCCGGAAGTACCTGGCCTTGAGCTGCTTGATCTCCTCGATGGCCGCCAGTTCCGCCGGTTCCATGGCTTGACAGCATCACACGGGGAGCGATATGTTCGCAATACGTAGCGTTGGTTTGAAATCCCGAAACACGCGAGGTGGCCCATGAAACTCGATGTTCTCTATGAGGTCGACGTCCCCAAGCCCTGGAACAAGCCCCACCCCCAGGGGCAGCGCGAGGCCGAGCAGCAGGCCTACCGGGAAGCCTTGGAGCAGATCCGGCTGGCCGACGAGCTGGGCTTCCGCACCGTGTGGTGCGTGGAGCACCACTTCCGGGAGGGTCGGTCCCACTCGCCGGCGCCCGAGGTCCTCATCGGGGCCTTGTCCCAGATCACCGAGCAGATGCGCCTGGGATTCGGGGTTGTCCTCATGCCGTTCGGGTTCACCAACCCCGCACGGGTGGCCGAGAAGGTCGCCACCGCCGACGTCCTGTCCGGCGGCCGGGTGGAGTGGGGAACCGGCCGTTCCACTCCGATGGAGCAGATCGCCTTCGGTGTCGACCGGGAGAAGAGCAAGGACCACGCCAAGGAAGCCATCCAGATCGTGGTCAAGATGTGGGAGGACGAGTACTTCGAGTACAAGAGCGACAGCTTCGAGTTCCCCCGCCGGATGATCACCCCCAAGCCCGTGCAGGACCCTCACCCCCCGCCCTGGATGGCCGCCACCAGCCAGGGAAGCGCCACGATGGCCGGCAAGTACGGAGTGGGGCTCCTGTCGTTCGCCATCATGCAGCCGCTGGAGCGGATGGCCGAGCACATCAAGGACTACCGGGCCGCGGCGGAGAACCCCGAGCCCATCACTCGCGTCGTGAACAACCGGGTTGCCGCGTACACGCTGGTCCACTGCGCAGACACGTTCGAGCAGGCCGAAGAAAACGGCATCTGGGACTCGGTGTGGTGGTGGTACAAGAACCTCTCGGAGTTCACGCTCGAGTGGGAGTTCCCTCACCTTCCCAAGGAGGAGCAGGACAAGATGTTCCCGCTCCTCAAGAAGCACAGCGAGGGCAACTTCAACGTCAAGGCGTTCAACGACGCCGACATGATCATCGTCGGCGACCCCGACCAGTGCATGGAGAAGGTGCTCCGGTACGAGGAGCTCGGCGTGGAGCAGCTCATCTGCTACGTCCAGTTCGGGTACCTGAAGCACAAGGCGATCATGCGGAACATCGAGCTGCTCGGGAAGCACATCATCCCCGAGCTCGAGCGCCGGGAAGCCAAGACCACGATCCCGCTGGGAACATGACCTGCGATCGGACCGGCGTCGCCCCCCGGCGGCCCGGTCCGGCCGAACGACGATGACCGGCGCCGACGACTCTCCCGTTCCTCCGTACGCCGAACAGCTTCGCCTGAACGGGCGGAGCTTCGTGGTGATCGGCGCGGGCCAGGGGATCGGCCGTCAGACCACTCATGCCCTGGCCGCCTGCGGGGCCCGGCTGTTCTGCATCGACAACGACGAGCAGCTGGCCAAGGAGATCGCCGAGGAGGTCGACGGCATCCCCTGGGTGGCCGATGCCCGGAAGCGCTCAGACGCTGAGGCGGCCGTGGGGGAAGCGAAGAAGCAGCTCGGACGGATCGACGGGCTGGTGGACATCGTGGGCATGGCACGGTACCGGGACCTCCTGGAGACCACCGACGAGGACTGGGAGTGGACGTTCGACATGGTCCTCCGCCACGCCTACCTGTTCTCCCAGCTGGCCGGCCGGGTCATGGCGGAGGACGGCGGGGGCGTCATGGTGTTCGTGGCGTCCGTGAGTGGGGTGACCGGCGCACCTCGGCACGCGGCGTACGGCGCCGCCAAGGCCGGGTTGATGAACTGGGTGCGATCGCTGGCCGTGGAGCTGGGACCGTCCGGCATCCGGGCCAACGCAGTGGCCCCAGGAGTGGTGATGACGCCCCGGGTGTCCGGCTACCTGAGCGAGGAAGGGCGAAGGCTCCAGCGCGAAAACGCCCCGCTCCGCCGGGTCGCGGAGCCGTCGGACATCGCGTCCGCGGTGCTGTTCCTGGCCTCCGACCTGTCCTCGTACGTCACCGGGCAGACTCTGGTGGTGGATGGCGGCGTCAGCGCCAAGTTCCCGTACCCCATGGATCTCTGACGTGGATGCGGCCGAGTTCCTCCGTGGTGTGGGATTCCCCGGGAATGAACGGATCCCGTATCCCCGGGCCAAGGCCGACGACGCCGCTCGACTGCCCCTGGACACCTGGATCTCCGCGCAGATCCCCGTGGGGGTGCGCCTCGAGCTTGTCGGAGATGCCACCGAGATCGAGATCGACTACCGGACCACGACGAAGGAGCTGGGCTACCGGGGGGACGGAGCGGGTCGGACCTTCGCCGTGTGGCGTGGAGGCCGGAAGGTTGGCGAGCGCGAGGCCGCGCTGGGAGAAGGGACTGCCCGGTTGTCGATGGGCGACGCCGGACCAGCAGAGCGCGCGGTCGTGTACCTCCCCGAGGGGATGAAACCGGTGATCACCGAGGTGAGGCCGCGCGATGGGGCCATCGGTGCGGCGCCCCCGCTGCCGAGGTGGGTGGCGTACGGAGACTCGGTGCTCGAGGGGTGGATGGCCTCCGAGCCCGGCACGGCCTGGGGCGCCATCGCTTCTCGAGAACATGCGCTGGACCTGGTGAACATGGGGTACGCGGGAGCCGCTCGCGGAGAGATCGCCTCCGCGGAGCACGTCGCCGAGTCGGACGCGGACGTGATCTCCATCACTCACGGAACGAACTGCTGGACCCGGATCCCCCACAGCGTCGGGATGTTCCGGGAAGGGCTGATCGCGTTCCTGGACATCGTCAGGCAGCGCCACCGGCGGACCCCCGTGGTGGTGGCTAGCCCGGTCCTCCGCCCCGATGCCGAGGAGAACCCCAACAAGCTCGACGCCACCCTGGGCGAGCTGCGGGAGACCATGGAGTCGGTGGTCAACGAGCGCATCGCCGGGGGCGACGCAGCTCTCTCACTCGTCCCCGGCGGCGACCTCATCGACGAGACTCAGCTGGCCGACGGGATCCACCCCAACGACGACGGACACGTGGCCATCGCTGCCGCGCTGGGCCCCGCGATCCGCGCGGCGCTCGACGGGGGAGGAGCATAGATGCCTCGGCGATCGCCGGCCGTGGAGCGGTCGATCTCCGTGCTCAACCTCCTGGCCGCCCACCCGGGAGAGCGGTACACGCTGTCGGAGATCGCCCGCGATCTCCGGCTGAACAAGGCCACGCTCCACGCCATCCTGTGGGCCCTGACCGAGGCCGGGTACCTGGTCCGCGACCCGGAGGCCAAGACCTACGGTCTCGGGCCGGCGTTGGTAGCGCTGGGCAACGCCGCAGGCTCGACGTTCTCCGCCGCCGAGGTGGCCAGGCCGGAGATGGAGGCCCTTGCCGCCGAGCTGGAGCTGGACTGTCTGGCCAGCACGGTGATCCACGGCGAGATCGTCATCCTGGCCCGAGCCGGGACGCCGCGGCCGTTCGGCATCGCCGTGCAGCCCGGCCAGCGGCTGCCGCTGATCCCTCCGCTGGGGGCGGTGTTCGTGGCGTGGTCCGGTCCGGAGGAGATCGATGCGTGGCTGGGCCGCCTGGGCCCCATCTCCGAGGAGACCCGCAAGCGGTTCCGGCGGGCCATCGAGGCGGTGCGGGAGCGGGGCTACTCCGTCGGGCTCGAGGGCGATGCCCAGCTGCTCCAGGCGCTCCGGGAGCACGGTGCCGGCGGCCCAACGGTCGAGGAGGCGGTGCAGGGGCTGCGCCGCGAGGAGTACGCGCTGATCGACCTGGACCGCAAGGCCGCGTACCGGCTGAACCACATCGGGGCGCCGGTGTTCGGACCGGACGGTCGGGTGGCCCTGGGTCTGTTCCTCATCGGGTTCCAGGGCCGGGTTCCCGGAAAAGAGGTGGAGCGGTTCGGCACCCGTCTGGCCGAGGCCGGCGCCACGGTCACCCAGGCGATCCACGGCCGGCCGGCGGAGGAGCTTGCGACCGTCAGACGATGACCTGGCCGCCGTTGGCTCGCCAGATCTGCCCGGTGGAGAACTTGGCGGCGTCCGAGACCAGGTACAGGATCAGATAGGCCTGATCGATGGGCTCGCCCACCAGCCCGATGGGGGAGCGCTTGCGCATCTGCTCCACGAAGGCGTCGTACTTCTCCTGGTTGAGGGTGCCGTCTTCCTCGTAGAGATGGCGCGTGGTGAAGGCGCTGATCGTGAATCCCGGGGCGATGGTGTTCACTCGGATCCCCTGCTTGGCGACCTCCAGGGCCAGGGTCTTGGTGATCTGGGCCACCGCCGCCTTGGTCATGGCGTACAGGCCGTAGCCCGGCGCGGCGATGTCGATGGCCGCGGAGGCCACGTTTACGACGCTCCCCGAGCCCTGGCCGGTCATGGCTCGGACCGCGGCCTGGCAGCCGAACAGCGTTCCCTTGACGTTGAGGGCCACGAGCCGGTCGATGTCCTCCTCGGTGACGTCCATGAGCTTGCCGTCGGCGGGGACGCCGGCGACGTTGCACATGGCGTCCAGCCGCCCGAACTCGGAGACGGCCCGGCCGACCAGGGCATCCACGTCGTCCTTGCTGGAGATGTCGGCTCGCTGCGACAGGGCCTTGCCGCCGGCCCCGGTGATGGTCCGGACGGTCTCCGCGGCCGCGTCCTCGTCGATGTCGCCGAGGACCACGTTGGCGCCCGCCGCGCCCAGGATCTCGCCGGTGGCCCTCCCGATCCCGCTCCCGCCGCCGGTCACCACGGCGGTCCGGCCCGAGAGATCGAAGGCCGAGAGGCCCCTTCCATCCGTCTGACGGTCCATCAGATCGAGCATAGCCGCTCGTGCCCGGGCCCGGCGTCGAGCGCTTGACTCCTGAGCACCCCGGCGGCTATGCTTTTTGCAGAGCCGACCAATGATTCGATATAGCAAACACCCTCAGGAGACCAGCAGGTCGGCCACGTCCTCGATCGAGGAGGCCGTGGAGGCCATCGGGCGCGGGGAGATCGTCATCGTGGTCGACGACCCGGGCCGGGAGAACGAGGGCGACTTCGTGATGGCCGCCGAGCGGGTCACCCCGGAAGCGGTCAACTTCATGGTCACCCACGGCCGAGGGATCGTGTGCACCCCGGTCACGGAGGAGCGGGCCGCGGAGCTTGGGTTCCGCGCCATGGTCCCCGATCAGGGTGACGACGGCTGCGCGTTCACCGTCTCCGTAGACCTCCGCCTGCCGCCGAACACCGGGACCTCCACGTTCGATCGAGCGGCGTGCATCGCCCGAGTGGTGTCGTCTGATGCCCGCGCAGAAGACTTCCGCGCTCCGGGCCACGTGTTCCCGCTCCGCGCCCGGTCCGGAGGCGTGCTTGAGCGAGCCGGGCACACCGAAGCCTCGGTGGACCTGGCCCGCCTGTCGGGGCTCGCTCCGGCCGGAGTGATCTGCGAGATCCTCAACGAGGACGGCTCGATGGCTCGGATGGACGACCTCGTGCGGCTGGCCGAGATCCACGGGCTCCACCTCGTCACGATCGCCGACCTGATCGCCTACCGCCTTCGCCGCGAGGCCTTGGTGAACCGAGTGGCCGAGGCCCGCATCCCCACCGCGTTCGGCGAGTTCATCGCGGTGGCGTATCGATCGGAGATCGACGGCCTCGACCACGTGGCTCTGATGCTGGGGGAGCCCGAGGAGGGAGAGGACGTGCTGGTCCGGCTGCACTCCGAGTGCCTCACCGGCGACGTGTTCGGGAGCCTGCGGTGTGACTGCTCCGCGCAGCTCCGGGAGGCCACCCAGGCGGTGGCTCAGGAAGGTCGCGGGGTCGTCGTGTACCTGCGCGGCCACGAGGGCCGGGGCATCGGCATCGTCGAGAAGCTCCGGGCCTACGAGCTCCAGGACCAGGGCGTCGACACCGTGGAGGCCAATCTCCAGCTGGGGTTCTCGCCCGACACCCGAACGTACGACACCGGAGCCCAGATCCTCCGGGACCTGGGAGTCGGCTCGGTCCGGCTGCTGACCAACAACCCGGCGAAATGCGCGGCGCTCGAGGAGCACGGGATCGTTGTGAACGACCGGATCCCGCTGGAGACCGCTCCCACCGAGGACAACCTGCGGTACCTGGAGACCAAGCGTGACCGGCTCGGCCACGAGCTGAGCCTGGAACGAGCAGTGCTCGAGATGGTCGACCCGGCCTAAGGAGTGGACATGGCGATCGACGGCACAGCACGGATCGTGGGGATCGGCGGCACCACCCGGCCGGGATCCTCCACGGAGAAGGCCCTTCAGTACGCGCTCAGCGTGTGCCAGGAAGAGGGGGCCGCCGTCACCTGCTTCACCGCTCGAGAGCTGGCCAACCTCCCGCACTACGCTCCGGAAGAGCCCGATCGGTCGGAGACGGCGCTTCGCCTGCTCGAGGAGCTTCGCCGAGCAGATGGGATCATCGTCGCCTCGCCCGGCTACCACGGCGGGATCTCCGGCCTCCTCAAGAACGCTCTCGACTACACCGAAGATCTCAGAGACGACGCCCGGCCATACTTCTCCGGCATGCCAGTGGGCTGCATCGCCACCGGGATGGGCTGGCAGGGCGTCGTTTCCACGCTCCAGGCGCTGCGGGACGTCGTTCACGCGCTTCGTGGCTGGCCCACCCCGATGGGAGCGGCCCTCAACACCGCGGGCAAGTGCTTCGGGGCCGACGGCGAGCCGCTGGAGGAGAAGGTTCGGTTCCAGTTGGCCACCGTGGCCGGTGAGGTCATGTCATTCACCTCCTGGCGCGGCGCGGGTCTCCCGACCACCAGCTGAACCGCCCGAGCCCGTAAGGGGGTCGTGCTAGAACTACGGCGAGGGGGCAGCCATCGCCGATCATCTGGAGACAGCGCGCGACCTGAACGTCGTCGTCGATCCTTCGTGGGTGTTCCGGAGGCTCTTGACGGCCGTCGGTGTTCTGGCGGTTCTCAGCCTGATCAGCCAGGTGGTCACGTACTACGTGGAGGATTTCCCGTTGCGGGACGCCGTGGCCCCGCTGTTCAACGTCAACGCGGAGCAGAACTTTCCGGCCCTGTTCTCCACCGTGATGCTCCTATTTGCCGCATTTCTCTCCGGAGCCATCGCCCACGCCCGTCGCCGCCTCGATCAGCCGGATCGTGGCTACTGGGTCACGTTTGCCGTCATGCTCCTGCTCCTGGCGGTCGATGAGTTCAGCAGCATCCACGAACGGGCCACTCCCGGTCTTCGCGAGCTCTTGGACCTGGAGGGTGGGAGCCAGTGGTCGGTCTGGGTGCTCGTGGTGATCCCGGTCCTTGCGCTGCTGATCCTGTTCCTCCTGCCCTTCTTCCGACGTCTTCCCCCGCCCACCGGGCGCCGGTTGCTGCTGGCAGGACTCCTGTTCCTGGGAGGGGCGATCGGGATCGAGCTCCTCGGCGACCTGTACGGGGCGAGCTTCGGACGATCCAGCCTGGCCTTCGAGCTGATCGGCACGGTCGAGGAGACCTTGGAGATGCTCGGGCTGGCCGTGCTGGTCTACGCGCTGTTGGCCTACATCCCGGCCGGGCTACAGGGCACCGCCTGGCGCCTCCGTGTCGCCGACGGCTAGCCGGTTCCCTGCTCGAGGATCTCCTTGAAGCAACGGTGGGTCTCCGCCGCCTGCTTCCTGACCGAGCGACCGATCATCGGCTGCATGATCTTCAATAGCCCGGAGATCGACATCGTCACGACCTCAGTCACCAGCGTGCCGGTTCCGGATGGCTCGAAGGTCTGCGCAGCCTTGACGCTGATCGGCCCGGACTCGCTGAGGATCGCGAGTGCTCGATTCGGCTCGTACTCCACCAGCTCGATGGGAGCCTCGATCCGGCGACGTCCCATCCGGCGAACGGATCGCCACGTGGCGCCCACCCCGACCGGCCCGGAGGACGTCCGCTCGATCTCCACGACCCACGGGTCGTGCCGGGGGATGTTGTCGAAGTCCGCGAGGTAGGCGAAGACGTCCTCGACCGGCCGATCGACGAACGTCTCGACCTCGTGACGGATCATCTCGTCCGCATTCTGCCACCCTTCAGGGCCTCGTTGGATATCTGACGGTCCGTCAGATATGCTTCTGACCAGCATGAACTTCGAGTGGTCCGAGGACGAAAAGGCGTTCCAGCAGGAGGTCCGGGAGTTCATCCGGGAGCACTCGTCTCCCGAGGTCACCGACCCGCGACGGGACGGGATGGCTCAGCTGGTGGACAGTCCCGAGCGGCGGGCGTTCATGAAGGCCATGGCCGACCGGGGGTGGATCGGTCTGTCCTGGCCCAAGGAGTACGGGGGAGGCGGCGCCCCCGGGGTCTACGAATACCTGCTGAACGAGGAGCTTGCCGCCGCCGGCGCCCCCCTCATCGGCAAGGGCGTGGGGATCATCGGCAAGACCATCATCCGGCACGGCAGCGAGAAGATGAAGCAGGAGTTCCTGCCGAAGATCCGGGCCGCCGAGATCGAGTTCGCCATCGGGTACACGGAGCCCAACGCCGGCTCCGACCTGGCCTCGCTGTCCATGCGGGCCACGCGCGACGGCGAGGGATGGAAGCTCAAGGGACAGAAGCGGTTCACCACGTCG
>DAITPV010000073.1:0-9237 GCA_036833435.1 Actinomycetota bacterium
TGGACAGGGTGTCGTAGGCCACCTTCTTCACCAGGTCCTGGACGAATCCGTACTGGCCACGCTCCGGCGACGTGGGGTCCGCCTGGACCGACAGGAACTCCTTGCGAACGAGCGCCTGGAGATGCGACTCGAGCTGGTCCTCGTCGTATCCGTCGAGCGCGGCGAGCCCGGGTACCGTGAAGGTCTTCCCCAGCACCGCGGCGTCCTGGACCAGGCGACGCTCCTCCGGGGCCAGCCCGTCGAGGCGCGCGGCGATGAGAGCGTGCAGCGTCTCGGGGACCTCCAGATCCTCGACGGCTCCGGTGGGGCGATACCCTCCGTCCACCTTCTCCAGGAGACCGCGGTCGATGAGCATCCGCACGGTCTCCACGGCGTACAGGGGGACGCCCTGGGCCCGCTCAAGGATGGTGGAAGTGATCTCCGAGGAGAGGCCGGGGACCAGCCCCCGCGCCAGGGCCTCCATGGCTTCCTGAGAGAGCGGCTCCAGGAACAGGGACGTGAAGCTGCGTTTCCCGGCACCCCAGGTGGGGCGGCGCTCGGTGATCTCGGGGCGAGACAGCGTGAGGATGAACAGCGGATGGTCCTTGGACCAGTCCAACAGGTACTCGATGAAGTCCAGGAGGGCCGAGTCCGCCCACTGGAGGTCCTCGAACACCATGACCACCGGGTCCTGCTCGGCCATGCGCTCGAAGAACAACCTCCAGGCCGAGAAAAGATCCGACTGGTCCGCAGAGCTCCGTTCCTCCAGACCGAGGAGCTGCATCAGCCTGGGCTCGACCAGCTTCCGTTCCTCCGGATCGGTGACGTGCTCCTCGATCATGGCCCTGACCTTGGGGACGGCCATGGCCGGAGGCTCGGCCTCCACGATCCCCGCTCGGCCGCGGACCATCTCCGCCAGGGCCCAGTAAGCCACGCCCTCGCCGTACGCCAGGCACCGCCCCCGGTGCCACCACACGTCTCTGGCCAGTCCGTCGATATACCGCTCGTACTCCCAGGACAGCCGGGTCTTGCCCACACCCGCCACGCCAATCACGGACACAATGTGGGCTCTCCCTTCCTCCGCGGTGGCGTGATAGAGCTCCTTGACCAGGCGCATCTCCCGGTCTCGTCCCACGAACGGCGCCTCCAGTCCCTTGGCACGCAGAGCTCCGCCGAGGGTCCCCGCGATCCGGAGTGCTCGCCACAGCTGGACGGGCTCTTCCTTGCCCTTGAGCTCGTGCACCCCGGCATCCTCGTAGGCGACGCCGCCCTCGGTGGCCCGGTGGGTGACGTCGCCGACCAGCACGGAGCCCGGCTCGGCCACCGACTGGATGCGGGATGCGGTGTTCACCAGGTCGCCGGCCACCATCCCCTGGCCCTCGGCTCCGATCGTCACGGCGGCCTCCCCGGTGAGGACACCGACCCGGGCCTGGAGATCGGACGCACCGACCTCGTCCCCCATGGCCGCCACCGCGGAGGCCAGCTCCAGGCCGGCCCGCACCGATCGCTCGGCATCGTCCTCCTGGGCGACGGGAGCTCCCCACACCGCCATCACGGCGTCGCCGATGAATTTCTCCACGGTGCCGCCGTACCGATCGATGATCTGGCGGCTCAGGTCGAAGTACCGGGACAGGAGATCGCGGACCTCCTCCGCGTCCCGGTTCTCTGACAGGGTGGTGAACCCCACCAGGTCGGCAAAGAGGACCGAGACCAACCGGCGCTCCGCAGTGACTGCTTCGCGGGGCCCGGCCGCCGAAGAGCGCAGCGGTTCCTGAACGCCTCCAGCAGGCGCCTCGGCTCCCAGCGGCGCGCCGCACTCCCCGCAGAACTTGTCCCCGGCGTTGTTCTGGGCCCCGCACACCGGGCAGGCGGCAGACATCGCGGTGCCGCACTCCCGGCAGAACTTGCGACCGGGAGGGTTGCTGGTTCCGCAGGAGGAGCAGATCACTGAGCTTCGCGAACCGCGGACGGAGTGGCAGCAGCGACCTTCACGCCCTCCACACTATCGACGCGCTCGATCCAGGGAGTGGCTTTCAGACGCTCGAAGATCTCCCGGGCTTCGGACCGAAGCGGCGCTGACTCCTCCTCGCGGGACTGCTCGGCCAGCCACTCCGCGTGCTCGAGCAAGGTCACGGCAACCCAGAACGGCTTCCCAGCTTTCCGGAACTCCTCTGCCGCAGCCTCGAATCTCGGACCGACAGCTGCTGCATCCTCCCGCGACGCGGCCAGTCGGGCATGGAGACGTGCGGACTGGCCTCGCCACGTGGGCGAGATCTGGCCGGCTCCGAGGTGGTCGGGGATCTCCAGGAGCTCCGCCACGTCTTCGTGCTTGCCGAGGTCGAGCGCTGCTTCGGATGCCTCGACGAACCCCAGCTTGATCGCCGGGAATGTCGGCCCCAGGCCCTCGATTCCTCGCAGCGCTTCTTTCCCTGCTTCCAGGGCCTCCTCGAGGCGGCCCCCTCTGCGAAGAAGGACCGCCCTGGCCGCGGCATGCGCGATCGAATCCTGGAGGTCGGCGGAATTCTCCAAGGACGCATAGGAGTCCAGGAAACGGCCCGCTTCATCGTCCTGGCCGCGGGCCACAAGGATCAGGGGGATCGACATCACCAGCTCGACCGCGGCGGCCCGAGTCGCGGGCGCCTCGTCCAGCTGAGGGAACTCCCCGGCCATGTCGAGAGCCTCGTCCCATCCGCCGGTCTCGTATGCCACGTACACCAGCTCGCTCAGGAGGCTCCATTCCCACATCCGTGCTCCCAGCCTTCGTGCCAACGAGAGACCGTCAGCCGCCACCTGCTTGGCCTCGTCGAACCGCTCGTAGTAGTAGAGGAGGTTGGCCAGGTTGTAGTACGCGCGGAGCGCAGCGTCCCATTCCTCGTGGTCCAAGGCGACGTCCAGGGAATGCCTGAGGAGGGCGAACCCTTCTTCCGGCCGCCCCCGCAGTCCCATCATGATCAACGCTCCCTTGGAGTTCAGGGCGTGGGAGAGGACCTCGGGGAGGCCCATCGATTCCGCCAGCTCGAGGGCCCGTTCCAGGCGCTCGGCGGCTCGTTCGGTCTGTCCGATGAAGTACAGGAACCTCCCCAGCTGGGCGGCCAGCCAGGCCAGGTCCTCGTCGGGCTCGTCACCCGAGAGCACCTCGAACGATCGCTCCATCTGCTCCACGGCCTGGTCGATGCGACCCGACAGCCAGGTGACCTCTCCCAGCCGGGCGGAGACCCTCGCCGCAGCATGGGTCTCGTCCTGCTCCTCGAACAGCGCGATGGCCCGCCCCATGAGGTCCGTGGCGTCCTCGGCCCGCCCACCGACCCAGGCTGCCACCCCGGCCCGCTCGAACAGCTTGGCCCGGTCCAGGGGGTCGTCAGTCAGCTCCGCGGCGTCGACGAAGTACCGCTGCGCCTCGTCGTTGGCAGCGAGGGACGCGGCTCGCTCTCCCGCGCGAGTCATGGTGTCCCGGGCCCGACCCTTGATCTCCTCAGCGTCCGGTGCGTCCGGCGCGGCTTGATAGGCCTCCAGGAGGTGGGAGGCCACCACCTCCACGATCTCGTCCTCCTCGCCCGTCCAGGTCTCCTCGATGAAGTCGGCGGCCGCGAGGTGCTTGGCCTTCCGCTCCTTCTTGGACAGGGTGTCGTAGGCCACCTTCTTCACCAGGTCCTGGACGAATCCGTACTGCCCCCGCTCGGGTGACTGCGGGTCGGCCTGAACCGACAGGAACTCCTTGCGGACCAGGGAGGACAGATGCGAATCGAGCTGCTCGTGGTCGAATCCGTCCAGCGAAGCCAATCCCGGCACCGTGAAGGTCTTCCCCAGCACGGCGCCGTCCTGGATCACCCGCCGCTCCTCCGCGGTGAGCCCGTCCAGACGGGCGGCGATCAACGCGTGGAGGGTCTCGGGGACCTCCAGGTCCTCGATGTCGCCGGCAGGGCGATACCCACCGTCGACCTTCTCCAGAAGCCCGCGGTCGATGAGCATCCGCACGGTCTCCACGGCGTACAGGGGAACGCCCTGGGCCCGCTCGAGGATGGTAGAGGTGATCTCGGTTGAGAGGCCGGGGACCAGTCCTCGGATCAGCTCATCCATGGACTCCTGGCGAAGCGGCTCGAGGAACAGGGACGTGAAGCTGCGTCTGCCCGCACCCCACGTGGGCCGTCGCTCGGTGATCTCGGGCCGGGACAGCGTGAGGATGAACAACGGGTGGTCCTTGGACCACTCCAGCAGATACTCGATGAAGTCGAGGAGGGCGGAGTCCGCCCATTGGAGGTCCTCGAAGACCATGACCACGGGGTCCGTATCCGCGAGGCGTTCGAAAAGCAGCCGCCAAGCGGAGAACAGATCGGACTGGTCCGCGGCGCTGCGCTCCTCCAGACCAAGGAGGTGCAGCAGCCGGGGCTCCACCCACTTCCGCTCCTCGGGGTCGGGGATGTGCTCCTCGACCATGGCCCGGACCTTGGGCATGGCCGACGCCAGAGCCTCGGCCTCCACGATCCCGGCCCGCCTGCGGACCATCTCCGCCAGCGCCCAGTAGGCCACTCCTTCCCCGTACGCCAGGCACCGTCCCCGGTGCCACCACACGTCGTCCGCCAAACCGTCCATGTACCGCTCGTACTCCCACGACAGCCGGGTCTTTCCTACCCCCGCCACGCCCAGCACCGAGACCAGGTGAGCCTTTCCCTCTGCCGTGGCGTGGAACAGCTCCTTGACCAGACGCATCTCCCGGTCCCGGCCCACGAACGGAGCCTCCAGCCCCTTGGCTCGCATTGAACCGCGCAGTGTTCCCACCACTCGAAGTGCTCGCCACAGCTGAACCGATTCCTCCTTGCCCTTCAGCTCGTGGGTCCCGGCATCCTCGTAGGCGATGGCGGCCTCGGTGGCTCGCCGGGTGACGTCGCCGACCAGCACCGAACCCGGATCGGCCACGGACTGGATGCGGGAGGCGGTGTTCACCAGGTCGCCGGCCACCATGCCCTGGCCCTCGGCGCCGAGGGTGACCGCAGCTTCTCCGGTGAGGACTCCCACCCGGGCCCGGAGGTCGGAGGCACCGACCTCGTCGCCCATGGCTGCCACCGCCGAGGCCAGCTCGAGTCCCGCCCGTACCGACCGTTCGGCGTCGTCCTCCTTCGCGATGGGCGCGCCCCACACGGCCATCACCGCGTCGCCGATGAACTTCTCCACGGTCCCGCCATAGCGGTCGATGATCTGGCGGCTCAGGTCGAAGTACCGGGACAGGAGATCGCGAACCTCCTCAGCGTCGCGGTTCTCGGAGAGCGCGGTGAACCCCACCAGGTCGGCGAACAGTACGGAGACCAGCCGTCGTTCGGCGGTCGGAGCAGTGGGTGGAGTGACAGAGGCGGCGGCCGGCTGCGCCGTCGACCCCTCGCCGGTTGACTGGAGCGCAGCACCGCAGGCCCCGCAGAACCGGTCTTCGGGCTCGTTGGCGGCGCCACAGGAAGGGCAGGCGACGGCGAGCGAGGAGCCACACTTCGAACAGAAGCGGCGCCCCTCGCGGTTCTCCGTTCCACAACTCGGACAAACCATGCGTTCTCCTCGCGGGGGGCTCTACTTGTGAGGGTACAGGCTAGGCAGGACCCCGGCTAGACGTTTGAGCGGAGCGCTCGGCCTCGGTGATGGCCCACGCGGCGTTGACCAGACCGATGTGGCTGAAGGCCTGGGGGAAGTTGCCCAGGAGCTCCCCGGTGGCCGGATCCACCTCCTCGGCCAGAAGGCCGACATCGTTCACGTAGCCGATGGCCCGCTCGAACGTGGCTCGAGCCCGGTCCACTTCTCCGGCCATGGCCTGGGCCTGGGCCAGCCAGAACGTGCACAGGAGGAACGTCCCCTCCTCGCCGGGCAGGCCGTCATGGGCCAGGTACCGGAACACCAGGCCTCGATCGTCGGTGAGTTTCTCGGCGATGGCGTCGATGGTGGCCTTCATCTTGGGATCGGTGGCCGGGAGGAACCCCACGATCGGCATCATCAGGTTCGAGGCGTCCAGGGCGTCCGAACCGAAGTACTGGGTGAACGCGCCGACCTCGTCGTTCCATCCCTTCTCCAGGATGGCGGCGCGGATCGCGTCCCGCGTCTCGGTCCAGTCGGCGACCCGGTTCTTCGCCCGCAGGAGCCCGGCCATGTCCACCGCTCGGTCGAGGGCCGTCCAGCACATCAGTTTCGAGTACAGGAAGTCGCGCGGCTCGTCGCGGACCTCCCAGATCCCCTGATCCTTCTCCTCCCAGCGTGACGCCGCGGCATCAGCCACGTCGATGAGGAACTCCCGTGTTTCCTTGTCCATCTTCTCGAGCTGCTCGGAGAGCCGGTGGGCGGCCCCCATGAGCTCGCCGTACACGTCGATCTGTCGCTGGCTCCACGCTCCGTTTCCGATCCGCACCGGCGTGCTGTCGCGCCACCCGGAAAGGTGCTTCAGCTCCCGTTCGGTGAGGTCGTGCTCCCCGCCGACCCCGAACATGATCTGGAGGTCGCGTCCTCGGCGCATCGACGATGATGCAGCACCGGCCATCCACGAGAAGAACTCCAGGGCTTCGTCCGGGCACGCGGCCACCCACAGGGCGTCCATCGTGAAGCTGGCGTCGCGCACCCATGCGTACCGGTAGTCCCAGTTCCGCACCCCGCCGACCGTCTCCGGGAGCGAGGTGGTGGGAGCGGCCACGATGGCTCCGGTCGGCTGGAACGTCAGCCCCTGAAGGACGCTCCCGGAGTGGTACACCAGGTCGCGCCATGGCCCGTCGTAGTTCTGATGGGACTTGGACCAGGACAGCCACGCCTGGGTGGTCTCCTTGATCCGGCGCTCCACCTCGTTCTCGTCGAAGAACCGGGGGCGCTTTTCCCACGACGCTCGACGGTGGAGGGCAAAGGCGGCGGAGTCACCTCGACGCAGCGTGAGCTGCCCGATGGCCCGGGAGTCATCGGTGATGTCCAGTCGCATCGGGCTGGACAGGGCCAGGACGTCGGCACCGCCTCGTGCGCTCACGCCTCGTCGGGCCTCGGACAGCACCGGATGGATCAGTCCGTACTCGGTCCGGGGCGCGTACTCGACGTCGAGGACGACCTCTCCGCGTTCGCAGGTAACTCGGCGGAGCACCACGTGATCGGCTTTGGCGCCGAGCTTGTGACCGTCCTCGTTCGAGCCGGTGCCCATGGCATCGATCAGGGTCACCTGCCCGTCGGGAGTGCGGAACGTGGTCTCCAGCACCATGGTCCGCTCGCGGTACTTCCGGGTGACCTCGAAGTCGACGGAAGGCCGGATCGACCAGTGACCGGCGTCTTCGCCGAGGATCCGACCGAACACCGACTGGCCATCGAACCGGGGGAAGCACAGCCAGTCGATCGATCCCGCGGAGCTGACCAGCGCGGCGGACCGACAGTCGGACAGCAGCGCGTAGTCGGCGATCGGGGTCCGGCTCACCGCTCAGGCCAGGTCGGCGACGACGTCCTCCAGCGGCTTGCGGATCCCCACCACGAAGGGGACCTCCTCCTTGGTGTATCGGCGGCTGGCCGAGTCCCGGAGCCGGCGGATGCAGTCGACGATGCGATGGAGCTCGTCGGCCTCGAAAGCCAGGATCCACTCCCAGTCGCCCAGGCCGAACGCGCTGGTGGTGTTGGGCAGGACATCGGGGAACTCGCGACCCATCTCGCCATGCTCCTTGAGCAACGCGGCCCGTTCCTCGGCGGGGATCAAGTACCACTCCGCGGTCCGGACGAACGGGTACACGCACAGGTACTTCTTGGGCGCTTCGCCGCGGACGAACGCCGGCTGGTGCCGAGGATTGAACTCCGGTGGGCGAACCGCGCCCATGAACGCCTCGCTGAGCTCGATGCAGCGACCCAGCGTGGTGCGGCGGAGGCGGATCAGGAGGTCCTGGAGGTCGTCGGCGGACGGCGCCACCCACCACATCAGGACGTCGGCGTCGGGCCGGAATCCCTCGGCGCTGTAGAACCCCCGCACCGAGACCCGGTCGGCGAACTCCTTGAACAGCACCTCGAGCTCGTGCGCGGCGCCACCGGGGTCATCCGGCGGGTCCAGCAGGCGGAACACCGGGTAGTAGGCGTAGGTCTCAGCCATCAGGTCTCCTTCAGATGATCGCGCACCACGGCGGCCACCGCCCGGATGAACTCCGGGTCGGCGTTGGGGGTGCGGGTCCGCACCAGCGGGATGCCCGCCTCGCGGGCCGCATCCTTCGCTTCGATGTCCACGTCGTACAGCACCTCGAGGTGGTCGGCGGTGAACCCGCACGGACAGGAGATGACTGCGGTGTGCCCCTCGGCGGCCGCCTTGGCCACTACCTCTTCCAGCGGAGGGCCGAGCCACGGTTCCGGCGTTCGGCCGGCGCTCTGCCACGCGGTGCGGTATCGCTCAAAGCCGAGTTGAGCTGCGACGGCGACGGCGGTGGCCTTGAGCTGCTCGGGGTACGGATCGCCCTGGTCGACGATCCGAGCCGGGAGGCTATGCGCCGAGAAGATCACCAGATCGTTCGCCCGTTCCTGTTCCGAGAGCTGATCACGCGCCGCACGAACCCGCTCGCTCACCACCTCGACGAATGCGGGGTGGTCGGCCCACGACTCGATGACGTCGACCCGCATGTCCTCTGGACGGGCCTTCTGCACCCGATCGATATAGCCGCCGATCGACATCTGCGAGTAGTGCGGAGCCATGACGATCCCCACCGCCTCGCGGATCCCGTCCTCGGCCATCGACGCCACCGCGTCGGCCACGAACGGAAGGGAGTGCTTGTAGCCGACGTACGACTTGAAGTCCACGCCGAGCTCCGCTTCCAGGCCTGCGGCCTGATCCCGGGTGATCCGGTCGAGGGGAAAGGTGTTGCCGATGGCCTCGTAGCGCCGCTTGAGGCCCTCGATCAGCTCGGGCGCCGGCGTTCGCCCGCCTCGGATGTCGGTGTAGTACCGCTCGATGTCCTCGACACCGGCGGCCGTCCCGTACGCCATCACCAGCAGCCCGGTGGTCATCGGTGCGTCCGTTCGTGGATCAGGTCCACCAGCCGCTCCAGATTCTCGGCGGGCGTGTTCGGCAAGACGCCGTGACCGAGGTTGTAGATGTGCCCCGCTCGCCGATCAGCTCGGTCCAGAACGCCGACGGCCTTGGCGGCCAGCGTCTTCCACGGAGCCAGACACGCTGCGGGGTCGAGGTTGCCCTGGATGGCGGCGTCGTGCCCGATCCGCTCCCAGGCCACGTCGAGCGGCACCCGCCAGTCCACGCCCACCACGTCGGCCCCGGCCTTCCGCATCATCCCG
>DAITPV010000074.1:0-9211 GCA_036833435.1 Actinomycetota bacterium
AAACATTCACCCCGAACAGCATCAGCCGACCACCCCCCTGATCACGAACCACAGGCCCAGGGCGGCCAGGACGATCGCCAGGCCTCTGCGAACCCAGACGGCGGTCCTGTCGCCAGCTCGCCGGACGCCGATGCCGAGCAGCACAACGGCGCCGTCTCCGATGGCCAGCCCGATCACCAGGGCGCCGGCCGCGAACAGCGCGGCGGCGGTTCCTCCCTGCTCGGTGGCCGAAGCGAACAACGGTGAGGCTACGGCGCCGAGGAACAGCCACGCTCCGGGGTTAAGGATGACCGCCAGCGAACCGCGGACCGCGGGAGGCAGCTGATGGCGTTCGGACGTCGTCTCGGCCGGCCGGCCTGCAGCCCTGAACCCCTCCACGGCCAGCCACAGCAGCAACGCTCCGCCCACCACGTTGAGGATGCGGAGCGTCAGGCCGCTCGGAGGCGCGATGGACAAACCCAGCGCCAAGAGGACCAGGAGAAGCCCGAAGGTGACGTTGGCGCCGGCCATGGCCCGAAGCCCTCGGGTCACTCCTCCCCGGATCGCCTCCGCCATCAGCACGGCCTGGACCGGACCGGGAGCGCTGGCCAGGGCGACCCCCAGTCCCAGTCCGGCCAGGACCGGCGATGCGCTCTCGGCCACTACAAGTGCTTGCACACGCAAATACTACCATCGAGATTGTTGCACGCGCAACTTTCTGCCTGCTATCCTGGCCACGTGGCGAGCGGGAGACTCAACGAAACGGAGATGCGAGCGTGGCAGGCGCTCCTCCACGCACACCACCAGGTGATCCGGAAGCTGGACGCGGAACTACGCCAGACGCACGATCTCCCGCTGGCCGCCTACGACGTGCTGCTCCGGCTCGCCCGAGCCCCGGATCGAGCGCTGCGGATGACCGACCTGGCCGAGCGGGTGATGCTCTCCCCCAGCGGCATGACTCGTCTCGTCGACCGCCTGGCCGCCCGGGGGCTGGTGGAACGGCGGGCGGATCCCCACGACGCTCGGGTCGCCCTGGCCAGCCTCACCGACGAAGGGATGCACTTGCTCCGGAGCGCGGCGAGAACGCACCTCCGGGGGATCCGAGAGCACTTCACCGGAGCGCTCACCGAGACGCAGCTTCGAAACGTCGCATCCGGCCTGGAGACCGTGGCCGGACCTCACGTCCCGCACTAGGCTCGGTGGCTGGAAGCGAACCGCCACCGGACGCCGAACCGGTGGCCCCGGATGGCAGCCCGGTCGAGTTCTATCGCCGGCTCCCCGACCACGGAACCGCCGACCTCCTCCACGGTGCGCTCCCCGCGGGGTGCGCGATCCTGGAGCTCGGCTGCGGTGCGGGGCGGACCACGCACCGCCTCATCGCCCTGGGGCACCCGGTCACCGCGGTGGACAACTCGGGAGAGATGCTGGCCCACGTGCGCGGAGCCGAGACCGTGCTCCAGGACATCGAGTTCCTGGACCTGGGCCGGACCTTCCCGGCGGTGGTCCTGGCCAGCTACCTGGTGAACTCGGCGGACCGGGACCAGCGTCGAGCGTTCCTGGACACTTGCGCCCGGCACGTCGCCCCGGACGGTGTGGTCCTGATCCAGCGGGCCCACCCCAATGTTCGATGGGTCGGGAGCGACGCGTACGAGTCGACGTACGGGGACGTCACGGTCCGGACCCGGGTGAAGGCATGGGATGGGAACGTGCTCCACGCGGTAGCCGAGTACTCGATCGGCGATCGCCGCTGGACCCAGGAGTACCGATCCGAGCTCCTCGATGCCGAAGCGCTGGACGAGCAGCTGGCTCTCAGCGGGCTGACCAGCAGCGGATGGCTGCACGAGGGCCGAGAGTGGCTCCGGGCCACCCTGGCCGAGCGATAGATGAGAGAGAGGTGCTTACTCGGGGAGAGCCCGGACCTCGTCGGCCCCGAGCTTGGAGGTGGTGGGAGACAGTCGAAGACCGACCATCCCGATTCGCCCGGCGACCCAGGCACCATCCTCGAGTAGCTCCACGTTCAGCCCACCGTCATCGGACTCGATGATCCGAAGGATGAGCCCACCCTCAGTGCGATACACGGGGATGGCCACGAGCTCATTCTACGCTGTTCGGGGGCCGGGCGTCTGGCCGGGACGATTTGTCGGATAGTGCCGAAACGGCGGTCTCCACGCCGAGCTTCCGGGACGGGGAGACCCGAACGAGCTGATCGATCAGCCGGCCTTGCGGATCGCTCGGATCAGATCCCACTTGCCCATCTTCGAGCGGCCGGGGATCCCCTTCCGCTTGGCGACCTGGTAGAGATCCTGCCGGGTCCGGTCCTCCAGGGCCCGCCCGGGCCTTCCTCCGCGTTGCCGGGACTTCGCGGCCTGGCGGCCGAGGTCCCTGCGGACAGCCTTCGGCAGCTTGGTGATGGTCTTCTTCTTCCGAGCGACTCGCTGCGCCTTGCGGATGTTCCGCTTCGCAGCGGCGGTCTGACTACGGGATGCCACGTCGAAGACCTACCCGGGTGTCGACTCGGAAAACGGAGCTGATCAGAAGGAGGCATCGCGAGCCAGGTCGCGGAAGATCGCCTGGGCGGATGACCCGAGGCGGACCACGCTCGCTCCACCGGCCGTTCCCCCACTGCCGGAGACCACCTTGTTCCGAACGTCGCCGGGATCGAGGCTCATGGCCGCCAGGGCCAGGTCGATCACCTCGCCGAAGCTCAGGTCCGACTGGAGGTACCGAACGCCGGCGACCACCCAGTGGAAGAGCTCCACCGGGTCCCCGGCCACGTCGCTTCGGAACTCGCGGAGCGCTGCGACCAGGAACCGCCCCTGGTTCAGGGAACGCCCGAAGTCGCCGCCGGGCACGTCGTGGCGGTCGCGGGAGAACGCCAGGGCCTCGGGCCCGTCCAGGCGGGTCGGTCCCGGCTGAAAGTGGGCTCCCGAGGCGGCGTCGCTCATGGCGTACGGGATGTCCACCTCCACTCCGCCCACCGTGGTCACCACCTGGCGGAACTCCTCGAACGCCGCCAGCACGTAGGCGTCGATCCCGATCCCCGTGAGCCGCTCCACGGTAGCCACCGTGAGCTGGGGTCCGCCGTAGAACAGGGCCTCGTTGATCTTCCGGGTCCCCACCCCGGGGATGGGGACGTAGGAGTCCCGGGGGATCCCCACCACCCCGGCGGTTCCCCTTCGCGGATTGACCCCGACGATGTGGAGCGAGTCGGCTCGCGAGCCGGCCGCAGGATGCCCGGGACGGGCATCGCTCCCGATCACCAGGACGAACAGCAGGTCGTCGGGCGGAAGGCTCGGCGTGTAGTCCGCGGCGAGCTCTCGGTCCAGGGACCCCGGGACTTCACCCCCGTCCTGGGGGCCCGCGGCCACCGCCCCCGCGGCGACCCACACCAGCAGGCCACCGATCGCCGCTCCGGCGATCCGGCCCCCCACTATGATCCGCCTCCGGATCCCAGCCGTCCGCGGACGTCGTACCCGACGATCAGCCACCGGTCCCCAATGGGGCGAAGCACGTACCGGCCCATATGGCGGATGGGAACCTCGAACCCCTCCCCCACTCCGGTGGCGGTGAACTCCATCGACGCCAGCGCGGTCACCGGTCGCCGCTTGGCGTCGAGGAGGAACCGAAGGCGTAGGAGGGCTTGGCTCGGTCGGACGTCCACCAGCCGGGTGGCGCCTCGACCGAGCGACAGCTGGTCGAGGTCCCGGTGGGCCTGCTCGCGAGTCTCGCGGGCGAACTGATCGAACAACTTCGGAAATCGCCCTCCGGCCCACAGGCCCGGCTCGACGAACCCCGTCGTGTACAGGGCAGACATCGTCTGCCGGACGGCTTCAGCGGGAGCAGCCAGCTCCCGCTTCCGGACCCGGCCTTCGAGGGGCACCGCCTTGATCTGGCCGAGGCTGACGTTCAGGTAGAAGCGGGGGTCCACCGTGGGTGCAGGCGGCGTGGTTCGCTCCGATCCATCCCCGCCCAGGCCGATCCACAGCGCCCCGCCGAGCATCAGCACGACGCCGGCCGCGATCCCCACGGCCCATCGCGTCCTTCGTTCAGGCATGCCGTTCTCGCGCTGATATGGGCATGGCCGTGCAGCCTACCGAGTCGCCTTGGTCGAGGACGGAACGCCTGGTCAGAAGCGGACCCGTAGCTCCTTCAAGCCCCGAAGGATGAAGCTTGACTTCCACTCCGGCTCCGCTTCCAGCTCGATGCCGGGTGCGCGGCGCAGCAGCGTCTCGAACGAGGTGGCCAGCTCGAGCCGGCCGAGCGGGGCTCCCAGGCAGTAATGGATCCCCCCGCCGAACGTCATGTGGGGGTTCGGGTCCCGGCCGAGGTCGAGGTCGTCTGGCCGATCGAACACGGCCGGGTCGCGGTTCGCCGAGCCGAACAGCAGGCCCAGCTCCTGCCCCCTGGCCACCTCGACCCCGGCGATCTCCGCGTCATCGAGCACCCAGCGCTCGAACATCTGCAACGGAGTGTCGAAGCGCATCAGCTCCTCGATGGCCGAAGGGATCAGCGAATGGTCGCTCCGCAGGCGGTCCAGCTCGCCGGGGTTGCGGAACAGCGACAACCACCCGTTGCCGGTCATGTTCACAGTGGCCTCGTGTCCGGCGTTGAGGAGGAGGACGCAGGTCCCAATCATCTCGTCCTCGGTGAGGCGGTCCCCTTGATCCACCACCTGGACCAGCTCGGAGATGAGGTCCTCGGCCGGGTTGGTCCGGCGCTCGCGGATCAGGCCCCGGAGATACTCGGAGAACTCGATCGACGCCCTGGATGCCGCCCTGGCGTCCTCATCGGTTGGATTGAGCTCGTACATCCGGCAGATCTCCGCCGACCATGGACGGAGGTGGGGACGGTCCTCGGTGGGGATCCCCAGGAGCTCCGCGATCACCGTCACCGGAAGGGGCTCCGCGATCTCCCGGATCAGGTCGAAGGAGCCGCCACCGGCCACCCGGTCGACCAGTTCATCCATCACCCTCTGGATCGTGGACCTCAGCGATTCCACCATCCGGGGGGTGAACGCCTTGGCCACCAGACGCCGAACCCGAGTGTGGTCCGGGGGCTCCATGTCCAGGATCCCGTTACGGATCAGGGACCAGAACGGGCCGGTGTGCTCGGCGTCCTCCGGCCTGCCCATCTCGGCGTGGGTGGCCAGGTGGAGGTACGTGCGGCCCAGGCGGCGGTCACGGAGGAGCGCCGCCACGTCGGCGTGGTGCGGCACCAGCCACTGATCGGTGTCCTCCACGTAGTGGATCCGGCCGGCCGACCGCAGCTCGCGGTACGCGGGATAGGGGTCGGCGACGAACGCCGGATCGTGCGGGGCGAACCGAGGCCCGGTTCGAGTGGCCATCCGTTGACAGCCTACCGGCCGGGCCTCATCGAGCCGTTGGGGGCTAGCCCCGAGCCTTGTTGCCCCGCCGGCGGGACAGCACCTGAGCCGCTCCTCCGCTCGGCGCGAACACCGACTCGTGACCGTCCACCCATCGGACCCGGTATCGCACGCTGAGCTGGCCCGCGATGACCTCGAGGATCTCGCCCTCTCGCTGGGGCTGGCCGACCTGCTCGGACTCGACCACGATCCGGTCTCCTGCTTTCCCGGTCATACGGATAGGTGTAACGCTCCCGGCGCCGGTCGGCAAGGCCGCGAAAGTTCGTCAAGACTCCGGGAAACCCCTTGCGCGTGGAACCGGGCTGGGGTACAAAACGCATGGAACCGCTGGAGTCTTCGGGCTCCGGCGGTTCCCTTTTTAGTCAGGGGGTCCGCTCGCGAGTGATCTCCCGGTCGGAGCACACCTGGCGAGCTACCCCCCCGAACCCCCCGGCCCGAGGGTCAGGCCGTTGGGACGTGGAGCCCCGCGGACAGAACGCCCCGGGCCAGGATGTCCTCCACCTCGACGGGCGGGACCGGGGCGCTGAACAGATACCCCTGGGCCGCCTCGCAGCCGAGCTCGCGCAGCCGGGCCAGCTGCTCAGCCGTCTCCACGCCCTCGGCCACCGTCTGCAGGCCGAGGGTCTTCCCGATCGAGATCATCACCGGGGTGAGGTCCGTTGGACCGCCGACCCCGACGATGAACGAGCGATCGATCTTCAGGATGTCGACCGGGTACCGCGACAGGTAGCTCAGCGATGAGTACCCCGTCCCGAAGTCGTCGATGGCCAGCCTGACCCCGGCGGAGTGGAGCTGCTCGAGTCGTGACCGGATCTCCTCGGTGTCCCGCATCAGGACCGTCTCGGTGATCTCCAGGATCAGCGAGTCGGGTGCGGCGCCCGCCGCCTCCAGAGCTCCGAGGACGTCCTGCACGAACGAGGCATCCAGGAGCTGCCGGGCCGACACGTTCACGGTCACCGCCAGGCGGCGGTGACCCGGGTGCCGGTCCTGCCAGGCCCGGAGCTTGCGGCACGCTTCCTCCACCACCCACCGGCCGATCCGAACGATGAGGCCGGTCTCCTCGGCGGTCGGCACGCACTCGATCGGCAGGAGCAAGCCACGCTGAGGATGCTGCCACCGAAGCAGGGCTTCCATGGCCAGCACCTGCCCGCCATCGAGCGAAACGATCGGCTGGTACTGGAGGTCGAACTCGCCGCGGTCCAGGGCCCGACGGAGATCGGCGGCCAGCTCCATCCGCTGCATGGCCGAGGTGTCGAGGTTCGGCTCGTACACCTCGTACCGTCCCTTCCCCCGCCCTTTGGCCCGGTACATGGCCACGTCGGCGTTGCGAAGCAGCTCGTCGACGCCCATGGTGGGGCTCTCGGCCACGGCGATCCCCAAGCTGGCGTGGGTGGAGATCTCCAGGCCGTCGATGGTGATCGGGGACTGCATGGCCTCGATGATTCGAGTGGCCACGCCCGTGGCCACCTCCGCCCCCGCTCCCTCCAGGAGGACCGCGAACTCGTCGCCACCGAGCCGGGCAGCCACGTCGTACGGCCGCACGCACCCGCTCAGCCGTTGAGCGATGGTCTCCAGGAGCCGGTCTCCCGCAGCATGGCCAAGGCTGTCATTGACGTCCTTGAAGTCGTCCACGTCGAGGAACACCACGGTCACCGAATGCCCCGTCCGGGCCATGCGGGCCATGGCCTTCTCCACCGCTTCGCGGAACAGGGCCCGGTTGGCCAGGTTGGTCAGAGGGTCGTGCAAGGCGCGATGAGCCAGCTCGCGCTCGAGCTCCTTCCGTTCCGTGACGTCCCGGGTGTTGAGGACGATCCCCCGGACGTTGGGATCCTGCAGGAGGTTATTGACGAACGTCTCGGCATGGCGCCAAGTCCCATCCCCGTCGCGCCACCGGGCCTCCACCGAGCCGCCGGCTCCAGGCTGCGAGGCAGTCTCCGCCAGCAGTCGGCTCACCCGAGCGGCGTCATCGGGGTGGACCATCTCCCCCAGAGACCGACCCAACAGCTCCTCCGGTCGGTGGCCGAAGACCCGTTCGAGGGCCGGGCTCTGGTACCGGACGATCCCGTCCTCCCCCACCACGGTGATCACGTCGGAGGAGTTCTGCACCAAGGAACGGAAATGCTCGGTGAGCCCGGCTCCCTCGAGGGCAAGCGACGCCTGCGCAGCCAGGAACACCAGGGCTTCCTCTCCCCAGTCGGGGAACGCGGCGCCCGACTCCATGGTCATCAGCCCGGTGAGCTCGTCCTGGCTCTTAAGCGGAACCGCGAGAGACGGACCACGCTTGGGCTCGAAGGGCAGGAGGCCCTCGGCCCGGCCGGGGAGCCTGAGGACCCGCCCGGCCGCCAGGAGCTCCAGCTGTTGCTCGGTGATGAAGGTGGGGACCGGCAAGACGGCTCCGCGGACCTCATCCGCATCGGTCCCCGCCACAGCCACGACGGTCATCCGGTCGGAGGTGCCAACGGCCAGGGTCAGCCGGGCGTCGGACCAGCCTGCTCCCAGCTCCTCCAGCGCGGCCTCCACGGCCTGGTAGATGTCCCGGCGGGATCGCGACGCCACCAGGTCCGAGCCCACCCTCGACAGGATCCGTTCGCGCGCCAGGGTTCGGGCGTGCTCGCCGAGCGTCGCAGCCAGCACGTGCGCAACCAGGCCGGTGGCTCCCAACGCCACCACCTGCTGGGCCACCTCGGTCCCTCCTGCGGTGCCCGAGGTCACGAGATACAGGCCCACCAGCCCGCTTCCGTACAGAAGGATCGACCACGCCGCCTGCCCCCGGGACCCGAACGAGCATCGGTACCCAAGGGCCACCAGGATCAGCGGGAGGGCCCGGTCGGTCGCCACCAGGCCCGATGCGGCGGCCATGACCGCCGCCACCTCGACCAGACCGCCGACCACCCCGACTCGCCCGGTGCGGTAGACGTGGATCCACCACCCCAGCAGGTACACCAGCCCGGCAAGGGAAGCCGCTCGGAGGCGGGGATCCAGGCCGGGCTCCAGGAGGGCCACCGGAACCAGGACCAGGGCCACCGCCAGGACCGCCACCAGGATGATGCGGCGATACCGAGCCAACAGGTCGTCGGTCCCTCGCGATTCCCGGAAGCGGGCAGCCGAGGACAGCCGGCCCCGAAGGTCCATACCAGGGCTATCGAACCCCTGGTGAGAGACCTTTAGATGGGCGCTCCCCCTTGGTCCGCCCCGGCGCCGGCCGTTCGCTCCGCCCCCTCGAGCGGTCGGAGCACCAGCCAGGCTGCCGCGGGCCCCAGCGCCGTCAAGCCGAAGGCCAGTGGCCAGGACGTGGCCTCGACCAGAGCCCCGAACAGCGGCGAGATCAAGGCCGCGGTGGCGAACAGGGCGGTCTGCTGGATGGCGATGGCCGTCCCGCTCCTCCCCGGCTCCGCCAGCTCCGCCGCGGCGGCGAACGCCAGGCCGTTCCAACAGAAGGACAGGACACCGGCGGTCACCAGGATGGGGATGAGCACGGGCAATGGCGCCTCGAAGGTCAGCGGGGTGACCACCCAGGCGATGGCGATCGCCACGGCGAGAATCCGCAGCGGAGCGACCCTGGCGCCCCGTCGATCCGACCATCGCCCGGTTGCCACTCGTCCGACCATCCCCAGCACCTGGATCGCCGCCAACACCAGGCCGGCGGCAACGTCAGACAGCCCTCGTTCCCGGGCCAGGAACAGGGCCACGAACCCGATCATGGAAGCCTGGGCCAGGACCAGGGCACCACTCCCGGCAGCCAGCCGATAGATCCTCGAGTCATGAAGGGTGCCTCGTGCTCCGCCGCTCGGAGCACCTCCCGGCGGACTCCGAAGCCACACGGCGCAGGCCGCGCTGGCCGCAAATGAC
>DAITPV010000075.1:0-9133 GCA_036833435.1 Actinomycetota bacterium
ATCTAGCGGGTTGATCTCCAGGGCCCGGGTGAGGGCCTCCTCGGCCCGGTCGTACGTGCTCACGTCGCCCGTCAGCCGGGCTCGCTGGAGATAGAGCTGGCCGAGGAACGTGTAGTCGAGGGCCGACGGCTGTCGGCGGATCTGTGCCTCGTACACGGCGATCAGTCGGTCGACCTCGTTCCGGGCCACCCCGCCGGGGACCGTCACCGCTCCCGATCCCGCGGCAGCCTGCTCCGCGGCGACCCGGTCCCCGGAGGTGGGCGCCGTCGGGGAAGCCTCATGCTCCGGCGAGGTCACCGACCTCACCACGTAGGTCGCCGCCACGACCACCGCGGCGACCCCGATCAACGCGACCGCTCGTCTCATCCGGACTCCGGCGGTTCGATGGGAGGCGGGCCGAGAACCGGCCCGCCTCCCACCTCCCCCTGCTAGTGCGGCGCCCCCAGATACGGGAACTTCGCCAGGTAATCCGTGTGCGCCCCAACACAGTCGCTGGGGATGGCACCCGTGGCGTTCCGACCCGGGAACGGGAACCCGCCGGTGGTGATGTTGAGCTCGGCGTCGATCACGTCGTCCGCGAGCCCACGGCCGTTCAGCGGTCCGGCCGCCACCGTCGAGGTGTCGTACTTGACCACGTCCGGCAGCAGAACCCCCCGCAGGGTGTCCAGCTCCGATGCCGTGTAGGCACCTTCGGTGTCGAGCGCGGAGAACGTGGCCAGCACGGCCTCGACGTTGTCGCCGAATCCGGCGTCGTCGTCACGCGGCCTGCTCGCGTTGAACACGTTCTTGTCGTTGCCCGAGTTGAACACCGTGTTGATCGCGGGACGACCCATGCGGTCGAGCGATCCACCGCCGTTCATCGTGGTGGCCCACACGCCGATGTTGGTGCCCAGCTTGGCGTCCGGTACCTCGATCACGATGCCGTTAGTGTTCAGCGCAGCGAAGAAGTCCACGCCGGTGCCACCGGGCTGGTCGCAGAAGCTCCGGCCCTGCGGCTGACCGAGGACGTCGTCCCGAAACGCGGCCAGGTCGAAGAAGAACGGGTCCGACCGAAGACCGGCGAAGGCCTTGGTGTTCCCCTTGCCCTTCTCGGTGGTCCCGGTCTCGCCTTCGGCGATGACCTTGCCCTTGGCCAGGGTTCGCGCCTGGTCCCCCGCGTAACGCGTGAGGGTCCAGTCCTGCTTCTTCTTCTTGCCGGCGAATCGCATCACGTACGCCAGGTCCTGGATCGCGTCACCGCTTTGGTCGATGTTGATGACGTAATCCACGTTCGTCGCGTACTTCAGCGGCGAGATGGCCCCGGCCGCCGGGTGGGTGGTCATGCCGATCACCGTCCTGGCAGCGTCGGAGCCCTGGAACACGTACACGTCGTTGATGTCACCGGTCATCTGCCCCTCGGGCGACGTGAGCCCCGGGGCGTCGAGGTGGTCGGCCCCCTGCACCAGCAGCGGCGCGGCCCCCAGGGCCAGCACCGTCGCTGCAGCGATGACCGCCACAGTCCCCTTTCTCATTCCCTTTCCTTCCTGTTGACGACGAGCCTTTCCATCCGGCGGACATGGTCTGGGAGCCACTCGGCGGTCCTTCCGCTCGAGGGCGTGTATCACCTCCTATCGGTCACGGGGTGTTCGATACGACCCCGTAGGGCGGATGTGCGGGCGTCTCAGGTGGTACCACCTCCCTCATAGGCCTTCCCCGCCGCGGCGGGCGGCTGGACCCGGCCCACGAACCCGGCGATGGCCACGATCGTCACGACGTAGGGGATCATCCGAACGAACTGTTCGGGAACTCCCGGGATGTCGATCCGGAGCGGAACCGCCGTGGCCAGGCCGAACAGGAGCGATCCCAGCATGACCCGGACCGGCGACCAGTTGCCCAGGATCAGGGCCGCCAGGGCGATGAACCCCAGGCCCTGGGTCTGGCCCTCGTTGTAGAGCGAGTTGATCTCGATGGCCAGGAACGCTCCGGCGAATCCAGCGAACAGTCCCGAGATCCCCACTCCCGCATATCGCAGGGGCGCCACCCGCACTCCCAGGGTCCTGGTGGCCTCGGGGTTCTCTCCCGCAGACCGCAATCGAAGCCCGAACCGGGTCCGGTTCAGGAGGAACAGGACCGGCACCGTGATCAGGAATGCCAGCGGCACGATCGGAGACATGTTCTCGAACGCACGCCCCAGGCCGAGCGGCAGGTCGGAAAGGAGCGGGATGTCGAGGGTCCCGAAGTTCGGAACTCCCGAATCGGACTGAACTGCCGAGCCGAAGAAGATCTGGGACAGGAACCGGGCCAGCCCGATGGCCACGATGTTGACCACCACACCGGACACGATGTGGTCGACGCGGAAGGTCACGGTGGCGATCGCATGGACCATGGAGAACAGGAAGCCGGCGAAGGCACCGGCGATCAACCCAACCGTCGGGCCGTACTCGATGGCCCCCCAGGCCCCCACCACCGTCCCGGTGATCATCAGTCCCTCGAGGCCGATGTTCACGATGCCCGACCGCTCGCTGAACAGGCCGCCGAGCGCGGTCAGATAGATGATCGTGAAGTACTGAAGCCCCAGGGCCACCACCGCGCCGAGGTCAAGCAGGGGCATCGGCAGCCTCCTCCTCGGCCCGGACCACCCGCTGCCGTCTGCGGGCGATCCTCCGGTTGGCGAGCTCGTACGCCACCACCACCGAAAGGATCAGCACCCCCTGAAGGATGATCAGCGTCTCGGTTGGCAGGTTCGTGGTCACCGCGATCCCGTCCTGCCCCCGGCTCAGCATGGCGATCAGAAGCGCGGCGAAGAACACCCCCGCGGGGTGGTTCCGGCCCAGGAACGCCACCACGATCCCGGCGAAGCCCAGGCCGCTCTCGTAGTTCGCCCCCAGGTACCCCCGGTCACCGAGGATGTGGTTCAGGCCGACGAGACCGGCCAGGGCTCCGGAGAGCAGGAACATCTTGATCTGGACGGCCCCGATCGAGATCCCTCCCGCCTCGGCAGAACCGGAGGACGAACCCACCGCTCTGACCTCGTATCCCAGGCGGGTGCGGAACAGCATGAACCAGATGAGGACACATGCCACCACGGCCAGCGGGAACAGCCACGTGAAATGAGCCGAGGTTGGAACGGCATCCTCGAACCCCAGCGACGTGCTGATGTCGGGGACCAGCGCACCGGAGGGGAACCGCGACGTCCGCAGATCGACCAAGCCTTGCTCCGGACTGCGGAGGGGGTTGAGGATCAGCCAGGCCACGAAGCTGGTGGCGATCCCGTTCATCATGATCGTGGTCACCACCTCGTGGGCCCCGGTCTTCACCTTGAGGATGCCGGGGATGAACGCCCAGGCCGCACCGGCGGCCATGGCGGAGAGGATGACCACGGGGAGCAGGATCGGGCCTGGGAGGAAGTCCAGATAGATGGCGGCCGCCGCCGCGCTGGCCATGGCCACCTTGTACTGGCCCTCGACCCCGATGTTGAACAGGCCGGCCCTGAAGCACACCGCCACCGCGAGGCCGGAGAAGATCAGCGGCGTGGCGATGGACAGCATCCGAGCGAAGTCCGAGGCCTGGCGGGTGGAGAACTCCCACACGGTGGCGTAGACGTCCAGCGGGTTCTCCCCGTACGCGCCGATGATGATGCTCCCCACGATCGCGGCGAACACGAAGGCACCCAGGAGGGCCAGCACCTGCCCCCGGACCGAGTCCACCCACGGGGCCCGGACCCGCGCCCCCGTCGCGGGAGCCTCGGGAGTGGCCGAGTCAGTCATCAGCCGGCATCCGCGACGGCTCGGCTTCCCGTCATCCCGATCCCCACGTCCTCGGGGGCGGCGTCGGGCGGGTACTCGCCGGTGATCCGCCCCTCGTACATCGTCACGATCCGGTCCGAGAGCTCGAAGATCTCGTCCAGCTCAGCGGAGATGAGCAGCACCGCTCGGCCGGCGGCCTTCTGGTTCAGGAGCTGCCGCCACACGAACTCGATGGCCCCGACGTCCAATCCGCGGGTGGGCTGGTGAGCGATGACCAGGCGAGGCTCCCCGTCCAGCTCCCGAGCGAGGATCAGCTTCTGCTGGTTCCCGCCGGACAACGTTGATGCTTCCACGGTGATGGACCTGGCCCGGACGTCGAACGCCTTGATCAGCCTGGCGGCTAGCTCCTTGATCTTCCCGATGAGCATCACGCCGACCCGGCTGAAGTAGCTTCGGTGCTCCTGCCGGCCGAGCACGCTGTTCTCCCACAGGGACATCGACAGCACCAGTCCGCGGTCGTGGCGGTCTTCGGGGATGTAGGCCACGCCCCGTTCCCGGATCTCCGAGACGGTCCGGCCGGTGATGTCCTCACCGTCCACCACGATGCTTCCGGCCTCCGGCTTCCGCAGCCCGATCACGCACTCGGCCAGCTCCAGCTGCCCATTGCCCTCTACCCCGGCGACGCCCAGGATCTCGCCGGCCCGCACCTCGACTTCCACGTCCCGGAGCCTCCCGGCCGAGAGGTTCTCGACGGACAGCACCGGCTCCCCGATCTGCACCTTGGGCTTCTCGAGCTGGAAGATCACCGGCCGCCCCACCATCATCTCCGCCAGCTTCTCCTTGGTGGTCTCGCGGGGAGTCGTCTCTCCCACCACCTTCCCGCGCCGCAGCACGGTGATCCGATCCGAGATGGCCATGACCTCGTCGAGCTTGTGGCTGATGAACACCACGGTCTTCCCGCCCTCCTTGAGGCGGCGGAGGTTCTCGAACAGGTCCTGGGCCTCGGAGGGAGTGAGGACCGCGGTGGGCTCGTCGAGGATCAGGAGGTCGACCCCCCGGTACAGGGCCTTGAGGATCTCTACCCGCTGTTCCTCGCCGACGGAGAGATCCTCGACCATGGCCCGGGGATTGACCAAGAACCCGTAGCTTCGAGCCAGCTCCTCCACCCGTTTCGCGGCGCCGTCGTAGTCGACCAGCGGTCCCCCCTCCGCACCGAGGACGATGTTCTCCGTGACCGTGAACCGGTCAACGAGCACGAAGTGCTGGTGGACCATGCCGATCCCCAGGGCGATGGCGGCCCGAGGGGATGCGATCCGTGACTCGGTGCCCCGGACGGCGATCGTTCCCGCCTCGGGCGGGTACAGCCCGTACAGGACCCTCATCAGGGTCGACTTCCCGGCCCCGTTCTCCCCCACGAGCGAATGGATCTCGCCTTCATCGAGCTCCAGGTCGACGTCGTCGTTCGCCACGACACCGGGGAACCGTTTGGTGATCCCCCTCATGACGACGAGCGGGGCGCGTGCGCGCCCCGCTCCGTCGTTTCCCCCGTCAGTCATCGATGACGCAGTGACCCGTTTCGGCTCCTCTTCCCTCAGTTCCTCAGCAGCAGTCCTCCGGCACCTCGGGCGGGACGATCTCACCGTCGACGATGGCCTGCTTGGCCTCGTCCATGGCGGCGATCATCTCCTCGGTCAGGAGATCCGGGTTGCTCTGCGAGTAGTCGATCCCGCCCTCGGCGATCCCGAACACCCGGAACCCCGCCTCGAAGTTCCCTTCCTCCACCGCCTGGATGGTGTCGTGGGTGGCAGTGTCCACCCGCTTGATCATCGAGGTGAGGATGTGTGGCTTCTCCTCCTCGCTTGCGGTGAGGTACTGGTCGGAGTCGACTCCGATGGCCAGCGCGTCCGGCCCGGCGTCCACCGCGGCCGGGAACAGGCCCAGGCCCGACTCACCCGCGGCGTGGAAGACCACGTCGGCTCCGTCGTCGTACAGCGAGGTCGCGAGGGCCTCCCCCCGGGTGGGATCGTTGAACGCCGTGGTGTCGTCTCCGACGTACTCGACCAGGACCTCGATGTCCGGGTTCACCGACTGCGCCCCGGCCGTGAAGCCAGCCTGGAACTTCTCGATGAGCCCGGTGCCCTGCTGGCCTCCGAGGAATCCGAGCGTGCCGGTCTGGGACGCCATGGCCGCGGCGATCCCCACCAGATAGGAGCCCTCCTGCTCCTTGAACGTAAGGTCCACGATGTTGTCCGCGTCCGTAGCGATCGTGGTGGCGAACCCATCGATGATCCCGAAGTTCTGATCCGGGTAATCGGCGGCAATCTCCGCGACACCCTCCGAGAAGATGAACCCGATGCCCATCAACAGGTCGTACCCCGCGTCGGCCAGGTTCAACATGTTGTCGTCGCGGTTCGAGCCAGTGGCGTTGGGCTCGATGCAATCGGCCTCCGACACCAAACCCTCCTGGATGGCGGCGTCCATCCCGCGCTTGGCCGAGTCGTTGAACGACTTGTCGCCGAGTCCGCCGACGTCGAATGCGACTCCGACACCGACCCCGCTCTCGGCGGCGTTGTCGCCCGGGTCACATGGCCCCGCGCTACCTCCGCACGCCGCCACCAGGAGCGCCAGGACTCCCACCAGGGCGAGCAGCTTGGAATGCTTCAGCATGCCTTCCCCTCCTTCTCCGGTCCTTCCCCAGGAGCCGGTCGGCCTGATTCTGCTTCGCGGCCCGGTGCGCCGTCAACGGGGGGCCGCGTACGATACGAGCGCCGTGCTGACCGTGGTGGACCATCCCCTGGCCCAGGACCTGCTGACCAGCCTCCGGGATCGGACCACCCCTCCGCCGGTGTTCCGGGCCCTGACCCGCCGGCTCACCCTGGCCCTGGTTCTGGAGGCCACCCGCGACCTGCCCACCGCAGCCCACCGCGTGGACACGCCGCTCGAGCCCGTCGAGGGACGGGAGATCCCCAGTCCGCTGGTAGCCATCCCCATCCTTCGGGCCGGCCTGGGGATGCTGGAAGCGGTGACCGACACGTTCCCGGACGTCTCGGTGGGGTACATCGGGCTGGAGCGCGACGACACCACGCTGCAGCCGACCTCGTACTACGAGAAGCTCCCGGACATCGCCGGGAACCACGCCCTGTTGCTGGACCCCATGCTGGCCACCGGAGGCTCGGCGGTCCGGGCCTCGACCAGCATCCTCAGCCGGGGGCCCGCCTCACTGCGGATGGTGTGCGTGGTGGCCGCCCCCGAAGGGGTCAAGGCGCTCGAGGAGGTCCACCCGGACGTGCCCATCTTCGCCGCGGCCCTCGACCGGGAGCTCAACGAGCGCGGGTACATCCTTCCGGGGCTGGGGGACTTCGGAGACCGCCTGTACGGGACGGAGTCCTAGCCCTCGTCCCACCCCTTGGCGATGAGGAAGCCCCGGGCCCGTTCGGCCATGGGGAAGCGGTCCACCAGGCGCCAGAACCGGAGCGAGTGATCCGGGATGGCCAGGTGGGCCATCTCGTGCAGGAGGATGTACTCGCGGACCCAGGTGGGGAACTCGGCGACCCGGTGAGAGATCCGGATCGTCCCGTCCTCCGGGGTACAGGACCCGTACCGGTCCCGCTGGTTGGTCACGTACCGGATCGAGCGCCACCGGAGGCGGCCGCCGAAGTACTCCCGATTGAGCCGGTCGGCGGCCCGCTGGAGGTTCCGCTTGGCGTTGAGCCGCTCCGCCCGCTCACGCTCCTCGAGGCGGCTGACCATGGTGTTGACCCAGGTCCGCTCCTCGGCCCGGCTCAGCCCGGCCGGGAGCCGGACCACCACCCGGCCCTCGCGGCGCTCGGCGGTGATGGTCTTCCGCCGGCGCGGGCTGCGAACGACCTCGACCTTCATCCCTGTGGGCGGATTCTTGGGAATCCGGCGCAGAGAGGCAAAACCGCTGGTCAGAGGGGGGTAAATCGAAGGAAACCGCGAGGGGCCCGCCGCGGCGGACCCCCCACGACCTCCTAGTACTCGACCTCGATGCCCTTCACGGCCTCCGGGAGGGTGTTGAACATGCCCTGGAGCTGCATGAGCTTCATCAGGTCGCCGTTGATCTTGAGCTTGCCGCTCATGTAGGCGGCGGTCCCGTTCAGCTCACCCTTGGACAGGGCCGTGGAGGTCTCGTAGTCGGTGGTCAGGGTGGCCTCCGCGTCGGGGATCTCACCGGCGGAAACCGCGGCCTGGCCGTTCTCCACCGTGAAGTAGTACTTCTTCTCCCCGTCGGGGGCGGTGACCACGTTCTGGACCTTGGCGGTCTTGCCCGAGGCCTGCTGCTTGAAGGCGTCGCTCTGGTTCACGGCCTCGGTCACGGCCTGGGCCCATTCGTCGGACAGATACTTCACACCCACGTTCGTGCCTCCTTCCAGGTCAGGGGGGGTAGTATCCCTGGTCTGCTGACCGGCGGTCAATCCGACCCGGCGGCGCGGGAGCCGTTCCGCCGCCTGGTCTGGCGGGCCCTGAACGCCGAGGCGAAGGCCTGGACGTCGTCCAGCTTCCACACCCGGCCGCCGGCGAGGGACTCAACCGGCTCGGGGAAGGATCCCCGCTTCACGTAGGTGGCCACCCGGCGTTTGTCCCACCCCAGGAGGTCGGCCGCCTCGGCCACGCCGACCAGCCGGGGGACCACTTCGAGGAACACCACGGGCGGGCCGTCCTCCCAGGAGGTCGCCGGCAGCAGCTCCAAGACGTGGTGATGGACCTCACGCAGGCAGTCGCGGAGGTCCTTGCCACTGACCTCGATGGCGTGTCCTTCCGCGACGGCCCGCCAGTGACCGTCGCGCTCTTGGCGCATCTTGAAGGCGACCGCCAAAGGCGACTCCTTCCCCCGACGGCATCATACGGTCAGGCTCGGAGCGAGTCACCCCTCCTTCTTGCGGACGCGCCACAGGTCCTCGGCGGGCCATCGCCGGGCCCATTCGAGGTCGACGTAGTCGTCGTAGGTCGTTGTGGCCCGGGCGGACGGGCGGAGGTGGATGAGCTCCTCCACCTCCATGCCGGAGTCCCGGAACAGGCGGATCCAGTCGCCGTAGGGAAGCTGGAACTGGATGCTCTCCTCGTACTCGTCGCTTCGCATCCCGAAGTAGTCGCCGTGGAGGCGGTCATCGACCTTCTCGGTCTTGGGGTTCCAGGTCATGAACAGGAGCGGGCTGGCGATGGAGAACGCCAGGAGGCCGCCGGGTCTGAGGACACGAGCTGCCTCGGGGACGGTTCGCTCCGGTTCGGTGAAGCTCAGGGCGCCGTGATCGCAGAACGCGATATCGAACGATCCGTCGTCGAACGGGAGCTCCTCGGCGCTGCCCTGGACGAGCCTGACGTTCGAGCGGTGCCTGGCTTCGAGCCGCCGGGCCTCGGCGAGCTGCGTGGCGGAGACATCCATCCCC
>DAITPV010000076.1:0-8983 GCA_036833435.1 Actinomycetota bacterium
GGCCCCACGGCCTCGCCATCGCCGTCCCCCGACGCTCTCGCAGTGGCGTGTGACGCCAAAGTCCCCAAAGCCTCGAAGGAGGAGAAGCCGATGTTCGACCAGGCACCGGAGATGGAGATCGATCCTCAGAAGGACTACACGGCGGTGATGAAGACGTCGTGCGGGACCGTCGAGCTGGAGCTGTTCGCAAAGGACACTCCCACGACCGTGAACAGCTTCGTGTTCCTGGCCCGCCAGGGCTTCTACGACGGCGTGACCTTCCACCGGGTGATCCCGGGGTTCATGGCCCAGGGTGGTGACCCCACGGGGACCGGTACCGGCGGGCCCGGCTACGAGTTCGAGGACGAGTTCGTGGACAAGCTGAAGTTCGACGAGCCCGGTCTCCTGGCCATGGCCAACTCCGGACCCGGCACCAACGGAAGCCAGTTCTTCATCACCACCAGCGAGCCGACCCACCTCAATGGAGTCCACACGATCTTCGGCCGGGTGGCCAAGGGGATGGATGCCGTGAAGGAGATCGAGGCCCTGGGCACCGAGGCGGGGACCCCCACGGCCACCATCTACATCGAGAAGGTCACCATCCAGGAGAGCTGATCCCGGCTACCATCACAGGGCCCGGGTGGCGTAACTGGGAGCCGCGGTCGACTTAAGATCGATTGCCCCTCGGGGCGTGTGGGTTCGAATCCCACCCCGGGCACCATGCGCGTCTGCCTGATGATCGAGGGCCAGGAAGGGGTCACCTGGGATCAATGGGTGGCCCTGGCCCGGACCGCTGAGGAGCACGGGTTCGAGGCCCTGTTCCGCTCCGACCACTACCTGCCGCTCATGGGCCATGACGACCGGGGCTCACTCGACGCGTGGACCACGCTCTCGGCCCTGGCCGCGGTCACCGAGCGGATCCGCCTGGGGACGCTGGTCTCCCCGGTGACGTTCCGTCATCCCTCGGTGCTGGCCAAGTCCGTGGTCACCGCCGACCACGTCAGCGGCGGCCGGGTCGAGCTGGGGATGGGAGCCGGCTGGAACGAGCGTGAGCATACCGGCTACGGATTCCCGTTCCCGCCCAGCGCCGAGCGCGTCACGATGCTCGAGGAGCAGACCGAGATCGTCCACCGGCTGTGGGCCCGTGACGAGCCTGAAGTGACGTTCGACGGCCGGCACTACTCCCTGGACGGGGTGCGTTCCTTGCCCGAGCCGGTGCAGGACCCACACCCGCCGCTGATCGTGGGCGGCAGCGGCGGACGCCGCTCTGCAAGGGTCGCCGCTCAGTGGGGAGACGAGTACAACGTGTTCGGCAAGGACCCCTCATCCTGCCGGCCGATCCGCGCCGCGCTCGACCGGGCCTGCGAAGCCGAAGAGCGCGAACCGGAGGCTTTGGCCTTCTCCCTCATGACCCAGACGATCGTGGGGAGCGACCGAGGCGAGCTGGAGTCGCGGGCCTCGCGACTCATGGAACGGATGGGTATGCATGGCGGCGATCCGGCCGGGTACCTGGAAAGCGTCCGCGAGAACGGGATCGTCGGGACGGTGGACCAGGTCCTGGAGCGACTGGCCGATTACTCGGGTGCGGGCATCGGCCGGGTGATGCTGCAGCACCTCGACCATCCGGACCTGGATATGGTGTCGCTCATCGGCGACGAGGTCATCCCCGCAGCGGCGTCGCTCTGATCAGCCCCAGCGCTTCGGATTGACCGAATCGACCTCGATCTCGTCGTCGCGGTCCTTGAACTTCCCTTTTCCTCTCCCCTGGATGAAGCGGACCCTCTCCTTCCCCTTCCACTTGCCCTTTCCGGGGATCCGTCCCTCGTACTCCACGCTGTCGCTATCTTCGAACTCGAACCGAGCGATGAACGTCTTCGGCGAATCATCCTCGGGGTGTGAGAGGTGGATCGTCCCCACCTTGTCACCGCGATCGCCCTTCTTCCAGTCCATGCCCTCGTCGAGCTCGAACATGGGTTCTTGGCTCTTCTCGCCGCGTTTCGGAGGCTCGATCTTGCCGTCACTGACCACCGGAAAGTCGTACCTCGGTCCCTGTGCCATGGTTCCCTCCTTCGCCCGTCGTCCTGCGCCAGCGTAGGCCCCGGTCCTCAGACGGGGCAAGTGGTGGAACGCCCGGATTTACACTAGGCGGCATGCTGGAATGCCCGGCTTGCGGACACAGCAACCCGGTGGGGACGGAGTTCTGCAGCTCCTGCGGATCCATCCTCCCCGCCTCCGAGCCGTCCCTCCAGCGGGCCCGGAAGACCGTGACCGTGCTGTTCTGTGACGTCGAGGGATCGACGAGCCTCGGCGACCGTCTGGACCCCGAATCCGTGCGGCAGGTGATGCTCCGATTCTTCGTCGAGATGCAGACCGTCCTGCAGCGGCATGGGGGGACCGTGGAGAAGTACATCGGCGACGCGGTCATGGCGGTGTTCGGGATCCCCAGGCTCCATGAGGACGATGCCCTCCGGGCGGTTCGCGCTGCCGAGGAGATGCAGGCGGCCCTCGAGCGCCTGAACGAGGAGTTCGACGGTCGCTGGGGGATCAGCTTCCGGACCAGGATCGGGGTCAATACCGGCGAGGTCGTTTCCGGCGACACCGAGGCCGGGCAGGCGCTGGTCGTCGGCGATGCCGTCAACGTGGCCGCCCGACTCGAGCAGGCGGCGCCCCCCGGAGGGATCCTGATCGGCGCGGAGACGTACGCACTTGTTCGCGATCACGTCGAGGTCGAAGACGTCGAGCGGCTCCAGCTGAAGGGCAAACCCGAGCCGGTCCACGCCTACCGCCTCGTTGCCCTCCGGCAGGCAGGCGACGCGATCGGAGCGCGACCCGACCCACCATTGGTTGGCCGAGGGGAGGAGCTGGCCACCATCCGGGCGGCGTTCGAGCGCAGCGCGGACGCCCGGGAGGCGGTCCTGATGACCATCCTCGGCTCGGCGGGGGTGGGGAAGTCTCGGCTCTCGCGGGAGTTCGTCTCGGGGATCGGAGGAAGCTCCCTGGTCCTGAGCGGGCGGTGCCTTCCCTACGGCGACGGGATCACCTTCTGGCCCATCGCCGAGCTGGTGAAACAGGCCTGCCTGATCGCGGACGACGATCCCATCTCCGCGGCACGGGCCAAGATCGAAGCTGCCGTGGAGGGCTCGGAAGACGGGCCGTTGATCGCCGAGCGGGTTTCGGCGCTGATGGGGTTCGACGACGGAGGGGCGGCCGGGCTCCAGGAGACGTTCTGGGCCGTTCGCCGGTTCCTGGAATGGCTCGGCAGGGATCGTCCCGTGGTCGTCGTTCTGGACGACCTCCAGTGGGCCGAGCCCACGTTGCTGGACCTGGTGGAGTACCTGGCCGGATGGACCCGGGACACCCCGTTGCTCCTTCTCTGTCTGGCTCGACCGGACCTCATGGACCTCCGGCCAACCTGGGGTGGGGGAACGACCGGTGCCAGCTGGCTCTCGCTATCTCCACTCGACGACGATGAGAGCAAGCGGCTGATCGGCTCGCTGCTCGCCGGAGCCCGGATCGACGAGGCGGTCACCCGGCGCATCGCCGAGTCGGCGGGAGGAAATCCGCTGTTCCTCGAGGAGACGCTCCGGATGCTCGAGGACGACGACCTCATCCGTCGGGAGAATGGGCACTGGGAGGTCACCGGCGACCTCTCCCAGGTGATGGTCCCCGCGTCGATCCAGGCCCTGCTCGGCGCCCGGTTGGACCGCCTGACCGACGAGGAGCGGGCGGTGATCCGGTGCGCCTCCGTGGCCGGAAAGGTGTTCTGGTGGGGCGCGGTGAATGAGCTGGCGCCCGCGAGCCTTCGCCCTCACGTGGGGGGCCATCTCCAGACCCTGGTGCGAAAGGACCTGATCCGGCCGGACCGATCGACGTTCGCGGGAGAGGACGCGTTTCGCTTCCACCACATCCTGATGCAGGAGGCGGCGTACAGAGGCACGCCCAAGGAAGCCCGCGCGGGTCTCCACGAGCGCTTGGCCGACTGGATCCTTCGCGCCGCCGGGGAGCGGGTGGTCGAGTTCGAAGAGGTCCTCGGGTACCACCTCGAGCAAGCGTTCCGGTATCGCTCCCAGCTCGGGGCTGAGGAGGGGGACCTTCGGTCGCTCGGGATGCGGGCGGCCGGTCACCTGTCCGCCGCCGGCAATCGCGCGCTGCAGCGGCGGGACATGTCCGCGGCGGCGGATCTCTTCGGGCGAGCGGCCGAGCTGTCTCCCGCCGACGCGGAGGAGCGCCGGTCGATCCTCATCGGTCTCGGCGAGGCACTCGGGGAGACCGGAGAGCTGGTCCGGGCGCAGGAGTGCCTCGATGAGGCGGAGCGCCTGGCGAAACAGGCCGGCGATGCGGCTCAAGAGGCGAACGCCGCCGTCCTCCGGCTCATCCTCCTGGAGTCCACCGACCCCAAGCTCCTGACCGAGAGCGCCGAAGAACAAGCCCGCAGGCTCATCGCCACCCTCGAAGGACTCGGCGACGACAGCGGTCTGGCCAGAGCGTGGAGCCTCATGGCCGACCTGCACTGGGCCCAGTCCCGGTTCGCCGACACCGACGAGGCTTTGGCTCGCGGGATCGAACATGCTCGCCGGGCCGGTGATGCCCGTGAGGAAGCTGAGTGCCTGGGCCGATATGTCGGCTCGGGAGCCTACGGTCCCGCCCATGTCCGCGAGGTCGAGCGGCGGTGCGAGGAGCTCCTCGCTCTCTCCGGCGGGATCGGGGGCGGCGAGGCCGCGGCGTTCCGGGCCCTGGCCTACGTGCGGGCCATGGAGGGGAAATTCGACGAGGCCAGGGAGCTGGCCGGCCGAGCGCGGGCGATCCTCGAGGAGCTGGGGTTCCGGGTTCGTGCCTCGTGGGTGTCGGAGACGGAGGGATCGATCGAGATGCTCGCCGGTGACCCCGTGGCGGCGGAGCGGGCGTGGCGATCGGGCTTCGACGCCGCGGTCGAGTTCGGCGAGCAGGGCTTCCAGCCGACCGTCGCCGCGCTGCTGGCTCATGCCCTGGTGGCCCAGGACCGGCTCGAGGAGGCGGACCGGTTCACCACCCTCAGCGAGGCGTCGGCGGCGGGGGACGACGTGGCCAGCCAGGTCCTGTGGCGAACCGCGCGGGCTCTGATCCTGGCTGCCTCCGGGAAGCATTCGGAGGGAGAGCCGTTGGCCCGGGAAGGGCTCGGCCTCGCCGAAACCACCGACGACGTCAACATGCATGCCGACGCGCTCGTCGATCTCGCCGCGGTCCTCACCGCAGGCCAGCGGACGGGCGATGCCGCCGGGGTACTCGACCGAGCCATCGATCTGTACCAGGGGAAGGGAAACGTGGCCGGCGCCGAGATCGCCCGTCGCCGCCGCGACGCGCTACACGTCTCCTGACCGTGGCGGCCGACAAGGAGGTCCTGGAGGTCGCCGGCCGGGAGGTCGCCATCTCCAATCCGGACAAGGTGTTCTTCCCCCAGGCCGGTCACACCAAGCTGGATTTGGTCCGCTACTACCTCGCGGTTGCCGAGGGGGCGCTGGGAGGCGTGGGGGACCGGCCCATGGCACTGAAGCGGTATGTCCACGGCGCCGAGGGCGAGTTCTTCTTCCAGAAGCGAGCACCGTCGAAGCGGCCGGAATGGATCGAGACCGTGGAGCTCAGCTTCCCGTCCGGCCGGACCGCCGACGAGGTGGTGGTGGGAGACGCGGCGCAGCTGGCCTGGGTCATCAACCTCGGCTGCGTCGATCTGAACCCTCATCCGGTGCGGGCCGACGACCTCGAGCATCCCGACGAGCTGCGGATCGATCTGGACCCGGTGCCCGGCGTGGACTGGCGGCAGATCCTCGATGTTGCCCTGGCCACCCGGGAGGTCCTCGACGACATGGGGATCGTGGGATGGCCGAAGACGTCCGGCTCGCGCGGCTTCCACATCTACTGCCGCATCGAACGAAAGTGGACGTTCCCCGAGGTCCGCCGGGCCGCGCTGGCGGTGGCCCGAGAGGTCGAGCGCCGAGCCCCGGACCTGGCCACCAGCAGATGGTGGAAGGAAGAGCGCCACGGTGTGTTCCTCGACTACAACCAGAACGCCAAGGACCGCACGGTCGCATCGGCGTATTCGGTGCGCCCGACCCCCGATGCACGAGTGTCGACACCGGTGGCGTGGGAGGAAGTTCCCGACTGTGATCCAGAGGCCTTCACTCTGGACACGGTGCCCGAGCGCTATGCCGGAGCCGGCGACCCATGGGCGGGGATGGATGAGGCGGTGGGATCACTGGACCTGCTTCTCGAGCTCTCGGCCGAGCACGAGGCCGCTGGGTTCGGCGATGCCCCGTGGCCTCCGCATTACGAGAAGCAGGCCGGCGAGCCCCCGAGGGTGCAGCCATCGAAGCGGCGAAAGGCCGAGAAGAAACCTGAACGCAAGGGACTGGTGCCGCCGCCGGCGCCGGGGAAAAACGCCGGGCCCACCGGGAGACGCCGGACGACCATGCCGCTCATCGAGATCGCTCGGGCCGCGACCGAGGCCGAGGCACGAGCGGGCCTGGACCGGTGGCGGGAACGACACCCGGACGTGTGGCCGCACCTGGGCCCGGAGGACGTGCTGGTGGATGCCATGAGAGGGCCCAGCACCACATGGACCCGGATCCGGCTCAACCTGCACCGGGTCCCGGAGGCGAAGCGGCCGCCTCAGGAGGCCCTGGAGGTCGACTACGACCCCTGGGAGCGATACCGGGATCGCCCCTGAAGCAGGGCAGGCTCAAGGACTTCCTGGGGATTGCCGACATAACGCCTGACTGTGGAATCCATCCGGCGCCTCCTCCCGGTTGGGCGCTCGCTGCCCGACGACGTTTGGCGTTCGCGCCATCGCACCATCGTGGCCATCCTGTGGGTCCACTCGGTGGGGCTGACCGCCTTCGCGTTGATCCGCGGCTACAGCCTCCCGCACAGCATGTTCGAGGGCTCGATCGTGGCCCTGGCGGCCGTGGCCACCTACATCCCGCACTCTCGGCGGGGGAAGGCGTTCGCGGCGACGTTCGGCCTGCTGGCCGCTTCCGCGGTCCTGGTTCACATCTCCGACGGAGCCATCGAGGCGCACTTCCACTACTTCGTCATGCTCGGGCTGGTCCTCCTATACCAGGACTGGATTCCCTTCCTCCTGTACATCTCGTTCGTCCTGGTCCAACACTCGGTGATGGGGACGATCGATCCCGCCTCCGTCTACAACCACCCGGCCGGCACGGCCAATCCGTGGATCTGGGGAATGATCCACGCCCTGTTCATCTCGGGGGCCAGCATCGTGGGGTTCATCGTGTGGCGATCCAACGAGGATCTCCGGGCCAAGGCTCGCCAGTACTACCGCAGGTTGTACGAGGGGGAGCGAGCCGTGGCTCACCTGAAGGACGAGCTGGTCAGCACGGTGTCCCACGAGTTCCGAACTCCACTGGCGGCCATCCTCGGCTATGCCCGGACCATGCAGTCCATGTGGGACCAGCTGCCGGAGGAAGAGGTCCGCGAGTACATCGGGATCATCGACCGGCGCGCGGGGGAGCTCAGCCGGATGATCGACCAGCTCCTGATCTCGTCGAACGTTGAGGCCGCGGACATCCAAGCCAATACCCAGACCATCTCCGTCCCGGCGGCGCTCACCAACGTGGCCAAGCTCGAGCACGGCGTGGAGTTCGCCGTTCGATGCAAGGGAGACCTGTCGATCAGTGCGGACCCCGTGGCGCTCCAGCAGATCCTGATCAACTACATGAGCAACGCCCGGAAGTACGGCGGCCCGCCGTTCAGCGTGGAAGCGATCCGGCGTGATGGCTGGGTGGAGATCATGGTCCGGGATCAGGGGCAGGGGGTTCCGGAAGAGGTCGTCGCCCGCCTGTTCGAGCGGTTCGGCCCCGGTCATCGCGACGCCACCAGGGAGGGGCTCGGCCTCGGGCTGTCGATCGTCCGGGCGCTGGCTCAGGCCCAGGGCGGAGAGGCGTGGTACGAGCCGAACGCACCACAGGGGTCCACCTTCGGGGTGCGGTTGCCCATCGTCGTTCCGGAGCCGGTCGACGCTCCGGTGAACAGCCTGACCGACCTGGCGGCAGCCAGCTAGCTCGCGAGTCCCTCCACCGAGGCCAGGTCGATGGCCTCGAGGGCCGGGGAGAAGAACAGTCCGGGCTCCGGGCCTCCGGCGATCACGTACACCGTCGAACCGTCGGCCACCACGCCAAGGCCGTGGCGGGGTGTGGGAAGCGCCGGCAGCGCCGTCCATCGGCCGGCGGCGATGTCGAAGGCTTCCGCCTCGTCGAACGTTCCACTCTCTTCCTCTCCTCCTACCGCCACCACCAGACCGTTTGCGGTGGCCGTGGCCGCCATCCCCCCGCGTGGCGTGGGGAGGTCCGGGAGCTGAGACCACGTCCCCTCCGCGGGGTCGAACACCTCTGCGTCGGGGAATCCTTCCAGGCTCCCGGCCCGCCCGCCGATCGCGTAGAGGCGATCCTCGAACCCGGCCACCCCCATGTGCTCCCGGGGCTGCAGGAGACCCGGCTCCGTGGACCACGTGCCGGACGCGGGATCGAAGGCCATCGCCGGTTCGGCCACCCCGTCCTCACCCACGCCGCCCACCACGTAGATGCGCCCGGCCGCCAACGCCGCGCCGCCCGCGGTTCGCGGCTCCGGCATCCGGGGGAGCTCCTCCCAGGTCCCGTCTCGAAGCGCGAAGGCCCGGTCGCTCGGGCCCGCCTGGGCCAGGGAACCCCCGAACACGTACACCGCTCCGTCGTCCGCCACGGACATCGCGTGGTTCACGGCGACCGGCAATGGTGGGCCGGCCTCCCAGCTGTTGGCGGCGATGTCGTAGATCTCGAGCGTGGACACGGTCGCTCCATCGGGAGCGGCGAACCCTCCGGTCACGTAGATCCGTCCGTCGAGCACCGCGGCGGCCACCTCGGTCCTGGCCGTGGGAGCGGGGGACAGGGAACGCCAGGCCACCCCGGTGGTCTGAGGAGCGGGTGTCGTCGCTCCTGAGCACGCCACCGCCAGGGCCGCCGTGAGGGCAGCCGGC
>DAITPV010000077.1:0-8804 GCA_036833435.1 Actinomycetota bacterium
GCCCGGAACACGTGGAGCTCTCCGGTGGCCAGCTCGTACGCCACCACGCCCCCGACCCGGCCGTCGACCAGGAGCAGGTCGATCACGTAGAACTCGTTGTAGAACCGGACGTCCCGCTTGATGCACTGCTGGTACAGGGTCTGAAGGATCATGTGGCCGGTGCGGTCGGCCGAGAAGCAGGCCCGGCGTACCGGTGCCTCGCCGTGGTTCCGGGTGTGGCCGCCGAACCGTCGTTGATCGATCTTCCCCTCCGGCGTCCGGTTGAACGGGAACCCCCAGTGCTCGAGCTCGATGACCCGATCGACGGCCTCGCGGCACATGATCTCGGCGGCCGGCTGGTCCACCACGTAGTCGCCGCCCTTGACGGTGTCGAAGGCATGCCACTCCCAGGAGTCCTCCTCGACGTTCCCCAGGGCCGCGCACATCCCGCCCTGGGCCGTGCCGGTGTGGGACCTGGTGGGGTACAGCTTGGAGATCACCGCGGTGCGGACCCGGCCAGATGTCTCGATGGCGGCTCGAAGACCTGCTCCGCCCGCGCCAACGATCACCGCGTCGAACGAGTGGGTGACGGTCATGCGCTCAGCGGAACTGTGCGGGATCGAATGTGAAGACGATCACCGTTCCCAGGACCAGGAGCGTGAAGCCCACCACGCCGAACACCCAGTTCCACGCCAGCCGCCCGCCCGGGGAGCGCACGTAGTCGTTGACGATCACCCGGACGCCGTTCACGCCATGGATCAGCGCGAGGGCCAGCATCATCCAGTCCCACGTTCGCCAGAAGGGGCTCGACCAGCGCTCCACGACGAAGTTGTAGTTCACCCTGGCCACCCCGGTTTCGAACACGTGCATGATCAGGACGTGGCCCACGGCGAGGAACAGCAACAGGATCCCGGACAGCCGCATGAACAGCCACGACCACAGCTCGAACCCGCTCCGGGGGCGCTGGCGAGACTCGAGTGGGGACTCGGAGGTGGGAGGCCGGGTGTCGACGGCCATGGTCAGAACAGGTCCTCGAGGATCCGGCGGCCCATGATCCAGGTGATGGGGGCCATCGAGGCGACGAACAGCACCATGGTTCCCCAGAACAGCCGGGCGTGATGCAGCGTGGCCCGGGGCCAGAAGTCGATGACCATGATCCGCAGGCCGTTGAGGGCGTGGTAGATGACCGCCCCCACCAGACCGAGCTCCATGATCTGCACGATGGGGTGGTGGTACACGGCCACCACCCGGTTGTAGGCGTCCGGTCCCCAGCCCACCAGGGCGGTGTCCACGATGTGAGCGAACAGGAACAAGAGGATCCCCACGCCCGTGACCCGATGGGCGATCCACGACCATTGCCCCGTGGGGCTCCCCTTGTACGGCGGGCCGATCTCCCGGCGGATCCGCGTTCGCATGAAGGCGAATCGAGTGTAGCGCATCGATTCGGACCCCCCCGAACAGGGACCCGGACCGGTTCGTTGACCTTTCGGGCTAGGATGGGCCGCGTGCCTTCGCTCGTCCGAAACTCCCTTCTGGCCTGTCTTGCCGTCTTCGCCACGATCCTGAGTCCTGCCGGGATCGGCGAGCGGGCGGCTGCCCAGCCGCGGCCCAACGTCCTGATCATCCTCACCGACGACCAGCGAGCCGACACCATGGGCATGATGCCCAGGACCCTGGAGGCCTTCGGGCGACAGGGGGTCCAGTTCCCCAACGCCTACGTGACCACCCCGCTGTGCTGTCCCTCGCGGGCGTCGATCATGACCGGGCGGTTCGTGCACAACCACAAGGTCAAGAACAACTACGAGGCCCCACTGCTGGACCAGCGCCAGACCATCCAGCGATACCTCCACGATGCCGGCTACGAGACGGCCATCGCGGGCAAGTACCTGAACTTCTGGGATCTCAACGTGAACCCCCCGCTGTTCGACCGGTGGTCGATCCAGAACCACGGCTACCAGAAGCGAGTGCAGAACACCGACGGGGTGGTGAAGCAGCAGAAGGAGTACTCGACCGACTACATCCGTGACCAGGCCATTCGGTTCCTTCAGTCGTTCGAGCAGGACGACGCCCGGCCGTGGCTGATGTTCGTCACCCCGTTCGCCCCGCATCATCCGTTCCAGCCGGCGAAGCGACACCGCAAGCTCAAGGTCCCGCCGTGGGCTCCGGGCCCGGCCGTGGGCGAGGCCGACCGCACGGACAAGCCGCCGAGCGTCCAGGGCCGGACCTGGCCAGTGGCCTCCGCGGTCCAGGACCGGAGAGGACAGCTCCGATCGCTGGTGGCGGTGGACCAGATGGTCAAGAAGATCACGGGGGAGCTCGACCGGCTCGGCGAGGGGAACGACACCCTGGCGTTCTTCATGTCCGACAACGGATTCTTCTGGTCGGAGCACGGCCTGGTCGACAAGCGGTTCCCGTACACCGAGGCCATCCAGGTCCCCATGTTCATGCGGTGGCCCGGCCACGTGGCCGGCGGTACGACGGACGGCCGCATGGCCCAGCTGATCGACGTGCCGGCCACGATCATGGACGCCGCGGGGATCACCCCGGACCCGGAGTATCCGATCGACGGCCGGTCCCTGTTGTCGCCGTTCTCCCGCGACCGGATCCTGGTCGAGCACTACATCGATCCCCTCAGCCCGGACATCATCGACTGGGCATCGATCCGGACGGCCACCTACCAGTACGTGGAGTACTACGACCGGACCGCACAGGAATCGGTGGCGTACCGCGAGTACTACGACCTGGTGGCCGACCCGTTCCAGCTCACGAACGTCCTGGGCGACTCGACGTCCGCAAACGACCCTCCCCAGGATCGTCTGGTCGAGCTGTCCATCCAGCTGTCCCGGGATCGCCGGTGCGAGGGAACCGGCGGATCGACGGCGTGCCCGTGACCCGTACGGCGTCCCCGGTGCATCGATTGGCCGTGGTGATCGCCGCCTGCTCTCTCCTGTTCGTGGCCATGCCCGAGCTGGCGGTGGTGGCCGGTCCGACGTCGGCGCCGCCGAACATCCTGATCTTCCTCACCGACGACCAACGCGCCGACATGATGGGGATCATGAAGAAGACCCAGCGGTGGTTCGTCAACCAGGGAACCTCGTATCCGTTCGCCTACGCCACCACGCCGTTGTGCTGCCCGTCGAGGGCATCGATCTACTCCGGGAGGTACGCCCACAACACCGGGGTGGAGACGAACGCCGAAGCCACCAGGCTGGATCAGCGTTCGACGATGCAGCGGTACCTCCAGGACGCCGGGTACCGGACGGCCATCGTGGGGAAGTACCTCAACGACTGGCAGGGAGACCCGCCGTTCTTCAACGACTGGTCGATCTTCCTGGCGCAGGACGCCGGGTACACGGGCGCCGGGTTCAACATCGACGGCGCTTCGAAGAAGGTGGGGCGGTACTCGACGAACTACGTCGGCACGCGGGCCACGCAGCTCCTCCGGTCATTCGAGCACCAGGACCAGGACCCCTGGTTCCTCACCGTGGCGCCGCTTGCTCCCCATGCTCCGTATCAGCCGGAGAAGCGCTACCGGACCAGCAAGGTGGCGAAGTTCCGGAAGAACCCCGCGGTGGGCGAGGACGACCGCACCGACAAGCCGGCGTGGGTGCAGGCCAAGAACAACGGCCTGAACAAGAACCGGAAGATCTGGACCCTCCAGGAACGCATGCTCCTGTCGGCGGACAACATGATCGACAAGGTGATGAAGGAGCTGAACGCGCTCGGCGAGAACCAGACCACACTGGCCTTCTTCCTCTCCGACAACGGGTTCACCCTCGGCGAGCACGGACTCAGGCAGAAGCACTCTCCGTACACCGCGTCCGTCCAGCTGCCGTTCATGGCCCGGTGGCCCGGGCATCTCACGGGAGGGGCCATCGACCCCCGCGTGGTGGGGAACATCGACATCGCTCCCACGGTCTACGACGTGACGGGGATCACCCCGGACCCGGAGTTCCCGGTGGACGGGAGGTCGATCCTTGCTCCCGACGTGCGGGACCACATGCTCCTCGAGTACGAGCACCGCCAGGACCGAGCCGTGCCCACGTGGGCGTCGTTGCGCACCCCGACGTTCCAGTACGTGGAGTATTACGACGAGACCCTCCAGGCGGTGACGTTCCGCGAGTACTACGACCTGACGTCCGACCCGTGGCAGCTCACGAACCTGCTGGCGGACGGAGACCCCAACAACGATCCCTCGGACGATGTCCTGACCCAGCTGTCAATCGAGCTCCAGAGCGATACCCGCTGCGAGGGAACCGAAGGACCGACCGGATGTCCGTGATCCGAGCCTCGGCGGCGGTCGCGGCGGCCTCGGCGCTGCTGCTGGGCCTGGTCCCGCCGGCGCCCACCGAGCGGGTGGCCGCCCAGGTGCCCCCACCCAACATCCTGGTCATCGTGACGGACGACCAGCCCTCCGGGGCCATGGAGACCCTGCCCGCCACGGGGCGATGGTTCGGAGGACAGGGGCGCTTCTATCCCAACGCCACCGTGTCGATCCCGCTGTGCTGTCCGGCCCGGGCCTCCATCCTCACCGGCCGGAACGCTCACAACCACGGCGTCCGGACGAACTACGACGCCGGCTCGCTCGCTCAGGACTCCACCGTGGAGGCATACCTGAAGGGTGCCGGCTACCGGACCGGGATCGCGGGGAAGTTCCTGAACTCGTGGAACCCGGTGGTGAACCCGCCGTACTTCGATCGGTGGGCCGTGTTCTCGCCGATCAACTTCGGGCACGGCTACTATCGGACCAGGTTCAACGTCGACGGCACGATGCGCCGAGTCCCCGGGTACTCCACCGACTTCATCGCCGACCAGGCCGTGAGCTTCCTGGAGGGGTTCGAGGCCCAGGACGCGGCGCCGTGGTTCCTGTACGTTGCGCCGTTCGCGCCGCACGGCCCGTCCACCCCAGAGAAGGAGTACCGGAAGGCCCAGGTGAGCGTGTGGAACGGCGACCCCGGGGTCCGGGAGTCCGACCGGCGGGACAAGCCCGCGGTGATCCAGTCCCACCACGAGAGCCTGAAGGACTCGGCCCGGGTGCGGCGCCGCCAGCTCCGGTCGCTGTACTCCGTCGACGAGCTGGTCCGGGACGTGATGCGCAGGATGGGGTCGCTGGGAGAACGAACCCAGACCCTGGCGTTCTTCCTGTCGGACAACGGCTACCTGTGGGGCCAGCACGGGTACATCGGCAAGCGGTTCCCGTACACGGAGGTGGTGAGCATCCCCTTCTTCATGCGATGGCCGGGGCACATAGGCGGCAACCAGACCAACATAAGCCTGGTCACCAACCTCGACGTCGCGCCCACGATCCTCGATGCGGCCGGGGTGACCCCGGATCCCCGGTACCCGATGGACGGGCAATCCCTGCTGTCCTCCCCCGGCCGGTCTCGGCAGTTCATCGAGTACTTCCGAGATCCTGACGAGGGCAACATCCCCCCGTGGGCGTCCATCAGGACCCGGGCGTACCAGTACGTGGAGTACTACTCGGACGATTTCTCCATGATCACGTTCCGCGAGTACTACGACCTGCAGAAGGATCCCTACCAGCTCACCAACCTCCTGGACGACGGCAACCCCGGGAACGACCCGTCGGCGGCAACGGTGGCCGACCTTTCGGCGCAGCTGGCCGCGGACCGGCGGTGCATCGGGACCACCGGGCCTTCCGCCTGCCCATAGCGCGCCCCCGCCCGGGTACCCTGTAGCGGCGATGACCGACGACGCGCGGTCGAGCGACGCCGAACGGCGAGAGACCGACGCCGGGGTGGAGATCCTTCCGCTGTACGAGCCCGACTCGCTCGAAGGATTCGACCCCGCCCAGGACCTCGGCCGCCCGGGGGAGCATCCGTTCACCCGCGGTGTGTACCCCTCCATGTACCGAGGGCGGCTGTGGACCATGCGCCAGTACGCCGGCATGGGCACCGCCGAGGAGACCAACCGGCGGTTCCGGTACCTGCTGGACCACGGCCAGACGGGGTTGTCCGTGGCGTTCGATCTCCCCACCCAGATGGGCTACGACTCCGACGCGCCCAGAGCCGAGGGCGAGGTGGGGCGCACCGGTGTAGCCATCGATTCCGTGGAGGACATGAAGCGCCTCCTCGACGGGATCCCGCTCGATCAGGTCACCACGTCGATGACCATCAACGCTACTGCAGCCATCCTGCTCCTGCTTTACGAGCTGGTGGCGGAGGAGCAGGGCGTGTCTCCCGACAAGCTGGGGGGGACGGTCCAGAACGACATCCTCAAGGAGTACGCGGCCCGAGGGACGTACATCTACCCCCCCAAGCCGTCGATGCGTCTGGTCACCGACCTGTTCGCGTACTGCCGGGATCAGATCCCGCGGTGGAACACCATCTCGATCTCCGGCTACCACATGCGGGAGGCGGGAGCCACCGCGGTGCAGGAAGTAGCGTTCACGCTGTCCAACGCGATCCAGTACGTCCAGGCGGCGCTCGACGCCGGCCTGGCGGTCGATCAGTTCGGTCCTCGACTCTCGTTCTTCTTCGCCTGCCACATGAACTTCTTCGAGGAGGTGGCGAAGTTCCGGGCGGCCAGAAGGATGTGGGCCCGGATCATGTCCGAGCGGTTCGCGTCGAAGGACCCCCGAACCCAGATGCTCAGGTTCCACACCCAGACCGGCGGGGCCACGCTCACCGCCCAGCAGCCGGAGAACAACATCGTCCGCACCGCGCTCGAGGCCCTGTCTGCGGTCCTGGGGGGCACCCAGTCCCTGCACACCAACTCGTTCGATGAGGCGCTCTCCCTGCCCACGGAACGGGCGGCCAAGCTGGCGCTGCGAACCCAGCAGGTGATCGCTCACGAGACGGGGGTCCCCGACACCGCCGATCCACTGGCGGGCTCGTACTTCGTGGAGACCCTGACCAACGAGATCGAGGCCCGAGCGGGGGAGTACGTGGAGAAGGTCGACGCCATGGGCGGGGCGGTGGCCGCGATCGAGGCCGGGTGGATCCAGGGCGAGATCCACGAGGCGGCATTCCGGATCCAGCAGGGCGTGGAGTCCGGACGCCGAGTGGTGGTGGGGGTCAACCGGTACGAGGAGTCGTCCGAGGAGCCCGTCGAGCTCCAGCGCCTCGACGAGGACGCCGTCCGCCGGCAGGTCGAACGGCTCGGCGAGCTTCGCGAGTCTCGGGACAACGGGGCGGTGGAGCGGGCCTTGAAGGAGGTCGAGGAGGTCGCACGGGGGTCCGAGAACCTCCTCCCTCCCATGCGAGAGGCCCTCCGGGCCCGGGCCACCCTGGGGGAGGTCTCCGACGCGCTCCGGGGCGTGTTCGGCGAGTACCGCCCCGGCCGATAAGGTTCCGTGATGACTGTCGCCTGGCTGGCCGTTCTCCTTGCCGTGTTGGTGGCGTCCCCTGCCTCGGCGCAGACACCTCCGTCGTGCCGGGGCCAGCCGGCCACGACCTTCGGCGGAAGCGGCGACGACTTCCTGACGGGAGGTGCGGGGCCCGACGTCATCGCGGGCCTCGGCGGCAACGATCTCATCTGGGGGCTCGACGGCGACGACGTGCTGTGCGGCGACGAGGGCGACGACGCGGTGGTCGGAGGCCTGGGGAACGACCGGCTCGACGGTGGAGCGGGACGCGACGGGCTGTTCGGGGTGGAGGGCGACGACACGCAGTACGGCGGGCCCGACGACGACACCATGACCAGCGGCGCCGGCGACCCCGGTGCCGATCAGCTGTTCGGGGAGGCAGGGAACGACGCGTTGTTGAACGCGGGCACCGGGACCGATGTAGTGGACGGCGGCGACGGCGACGATGTCCTGATGGCCGGGCCCGGCGCCGATCGGATCGTTGGATCAGTGGGTTCGGACGTCCTGTACGGGGACCGGGCGAACGACGAGCTCGACGGCGGCCCCGACGCCGACCGACTGTACGGGGCGACCGAGAATGACGACCTGATGGGAAAGGAGGGCGACGACTTGCTCCATGGGGGGAGCGATCGGGATCGACTGTCCGGTGGCGCGGGCGCGGACGTCTGCGTGAACGGCGAGAGCATCGCGGGCTGCGGGGCGACCCCCCGGCGGCGGAGCCCCGCCGGCGGCCCGGCGTCGAAGGCCCTGCGATGTGCCGGCCGGAAGGCCACGATCCTCGGCACCGGGGGGAACGACGCGATCTTCGGGACCCGCCACAAGGACGTGATCCTGGCCCGTGGAGGGAGCGACCTCATCAGCGGCCTGAGAGGCGAAGACGTGATCTGCGCCGATGGGGGCGCGGACGCCGTCGACGGCGGATCGGGAGACGACCTGATCTTCGGGGGAGGGGGCCCGGACGACCTCCACGGTGGCGAGCAGGGAGCGAGCGTCATCCACGGTGGGCCGGGGAACGACTTCCTTGATGGGGGCGGAGGAGGCACCGCCGCTGCGGGCACCGCCGAGGACGCCCGACTGTACGGTGACGGCGGGAACGACGTTATCCACGGGAGGAACGGCGACGACCTCATCGATGCCGGTCTTGGTGCCGACGTGCTGTTCGGCGACGCAGGCGCCGACGTCATGGCCGGGAGCGACGGGGACGACGTGGCCTACGGGGACGACGGGACCGACACCATGGACGGCGGTGCGGGGAACGACCGGTTCTTCGGTGGGTACCACGATGACGCGATGACCGGCGCGGACGGCGACGACATCCTCGACGGCAACTACTACCTCGATCGGCTGGACGGCGGAGCGGGGACCGACGTGTGTCACAGCGGAGAAGCGGGGACTACCGCGTGTGAGTCCGGGGCCCAGGCCCCGCCGGGGGTGGACCCCCCGCCTGCCCCGCCCCGCTCGATATCCTCGTCCCGGTGAACGTCACGGTGGTGGGTGG
>DAITPV010000078.1:0-8742 GCA_036833435.1 Actinomycetota bacterium
ATTCGGCGTCGGCGTCGCCTCCGGCACCGAATTCGGCGTCGGCGTCGCCTCCGGCAACGAGAGGTGTTGCCTCCGGCGACACCTCCGCCGTTCCCGAGCCTGCCTCCCAGCCTGAAGCCGCTCCTGAGCCGGCGCGAGGGGACGCGGAGGGAACACCTCTTGTGACCGAAGCGTCCCCGAGTGCCGAGGCGCCACAGGTTCAGGCGCCGAGCAAGGGGGCGGTCGATACCGAGATGCTCCGGCGATCGTGGCCGGAGGTGGTGAAGACCCTGGAGGAGCGCCGGAAGATGAGGGCGTCCGCCGCGGCAGCATTGGCCACGGTGGGGACGTTCGACGGGGCCGCGGTGGACCTGATCCTTCCGCCTGGGAAGGAGTTCGCCTCGCGGATCCTTCAGGACCGACGGAGCGACGTGGTCTCGGTCCTTCAGGACATGTTCGGTGTCAGTCCCACGATCAAGACCACGGTGCGCGAGGGAGCGGTGGTGGAGGCGGAGTCCGACGAGCCCGCGCCCACGCCCGAGGCGGCCGAGGCGCTCTTGAAGGCCCAGTTCGGGGCCGAGGTCGTCGAGGAAGACTAGGAGATGTACGAAGGACCGATCCAGGACCTCGTCGACGAGCTGAACCGCCTCCCGGGGATCGGTCCGAAGTCCGCGCAGCGGCTGGCGTTCTTCATCGTCAAGTCCTCCGCCCCGGACGCCCGCCGGCTGGCCGAGGCGATCATCCAGGCCAAGGATCGGGTCCGCTTCTGCCGCGAGTGCTTCGGGGTGTCCGAAGGGGAGCTGTGCCGGTACTGCTCCGACCCCACCCGGGACCCCGCGGTGGTGTGCGTGGTGGAGGAGCCCAAGGACGTCTCCTCGGTGGAGAAGGCCGGAGTGGTGAAGGGCAAGTACCACGTCCTGGGTGGAGCGATCTCCCCGATGCAAGGGATCGGGCCGGACGACCTCCGGGTTCAGGAGCTCCTAGACCGGGTGAGCCGGAACGGGGTGAAGGAGGTCATCCTGGCCACCAACCCCAACCTGGAGGGCAATGCCACCGCGATGTACGTGGCCGGCCTCCTGAAGCCGGTGGGGATCAAGGTGACCCGGCTGGCGTCCGGACTCCCGGTAGGCGGCGATCTCGAGTACGCCGACGAGGTGACCCTCGGCCAGGCCCTCGAGGGTCGCCGCGAGATGTAGTTCCCTTCACGAAACCCCCTGGTACGCTCGTCCGTGGAGGTTTCTCCATGGTGATCGTTCAGAAATACGGCGGCACCTCCGTCGCCGACATCGACCGGATCCAGGCCGTGGCTGACCGCGTCCTGCGGGCCAAGGGCGAGGGCCACGACGTGGTCGCGGTGGTGTCGGCCATGGGGGAGACCACCGACGACCTCCTGGCCATGGCCCACCGGCTGACCCCGATGCCCAACGCCAGGGAGCTCGACCTCCTCCTCACCGCCGGCGAGCGGATCGCCATGTCGCTCCTGGCCATCGCCATCAACGCCGCCGGGCATCCCGCGGTCAGCTACACGGGATCGCAGGCGGGGATCATCACCGACACACGTCACGGCCGGGCCAAGATCATCGACATCCGGCCCGGGAGGATCCAGGAAGCGCTGGGCCGGGGCGACGTGGTGATCGTGGCCGGGTTCCAGGGCGTTTCGACCGCCTACGACGTCACCACCCTGGGCCGAGGTGGGTCGGACACCACCGCGGTGGCTCTGGCCGCTGCGCTCGGCGGAGAAGTGTGCGAGATCCACACCGACGTCGGTGGGGTGTACACGGCCGACCCTCGCATCGTCCCCGAAGCCCGCAAGCTCCACGCGGCGTCGTACGAGGAGATGCTGGAGATGGCCGCTGCGGGCGCACGGGTCCTCCAGCTCCGCTCCGTGGAGTACGCTCGGGGGGCGGGAATCATGCTCCACGTCCGGTCCTCTTTCTCGGACGACGACGGGACGTGGGTCAAGGAGGAAGACGCACGCATGGAGCAGGCCATCATCTCCGGCGTGGTCCACGACATCTCCGAGGCAAAGATCACCCTCGAGGGCGTCCCGGACCGTCCGGGCATCGCCGCATCCATCTTCCGGGCGGTGGCGGACGAAGGGATCAACGTGGACACCATCGTGCAGAACGTGTCCAAGGACGGCATCACTGACGTGTCGTTCACCGTTCCCAAGGACGACCTGCCCCATGCCCGCCAGGTCATGGAAGGAGTGGTCGGCGAGGTGGGTGCAGCGCGGTTCACCGCCGACGACGGCATCGCCAAGGTGTCGCTGGTCGGTGCGGGGATGAAGACCCACCCGGGGGTCGCCGCCAACATGTTCCAGGCGCTGGCGGAGGCAGGGATCAACATCGAGATGATCTCCACCTCCCCGATCAGGATCTCCTGCGTGATCCGGGCCAACGACGTCGAGGCCGCGGTTCGCACCCTCCACGATCGCTTCGCCCTGTCCGACGAAGCCGTGGCCCGGGAGCACTGACGTGCTGATCTGTCCGAACTGCCGCTCGGAGAACATCGAGGAAGCGCAGTTCTGCCATCAGTGCGGGCGTTCCCTGGAGCCGGCCACGATGGCTCTCCGCCCCCCGCCCCGGCCGGAGGGGGATGCCACGGAGCTCGACGTCGGCCCCCGGGCCAAGCCGCCCAGCCCGCTGCCGGGGATCCTGGGCGTGGCGCTTCTCTTGCTGGTCGGAGGGGGGTTCTGGCTGTGGTCCTCGATGCGGCCCGATCCCTGCGAGGGCAAGTTCTCCAGCGTGCTGTTCTCCTATTGCACCCAGATCCCCGCCGGATGGGAGGGGGGCAGCCAGCTGGCCGGAACGGAGAACATGGACCGGTTCGTCCCCACGGAATTCGACGCCGCCACGTCCGTCACCGTCGACGAGCTGGTGGACCCCGCGGCGGCAACTCCCTCGTACGCCCAGCAGTTCAGGAACAACCAGATCGCCGACGGCCTGGACCCCGGACGGGCTCAGACCGTGGTGATCGACGGGGAGCAAGCCATCGGGTGGGACGTGACGGTGACCACCGAGACCGAGGAGGTCCTCCAGCTCCGGGACGTGCTCCTGGTCCGTGAGGACGGCGCGTGGCACATCCGCCTGCTCTCGGCAGAGGCCGACTACCAGGCGGCCCGGCTGGCGTTCGAGGATCTCCTGGCCAACTGGCGCTGGAAGTAGCAGGCCGGAGCACGGCGTCTCGTAAGATTGACCCATGAGGGTTGCCGTGCTCGGCGCCACCGGCGTCGTGGGGCGAGAGATGCTCCGCACGCTCGAGGAACGGTCGTTCCCGGTCACCGACCTCGTTGCTCTGGCGTCACCGCGCTCGGAAGGACGGCGCCTTCGGTTCGCCGGAAGCCCCGCCGTGGTCCGCGCGGTAAGCGAGGAGTCGTTCAAGGGCGTCGACCTGGCGCTGTTCTCCGCGGGCGCCACCGCGTCCAGGGAATGGGCTCCCCACGCGGTCAAGGCCGGCGCGGTGGTGGTGGACAACTCCTCGGCGTTCCGGATGGATCCGGCCGTCCCGCTGGTGATCCCGGAGATCAACGGCGGGGCGCTCTCCGAGCATCGGGGCATCGTGGCCAATCCAAACTGCACGGCGATCACGGCGTTGATGGCGGTGGCCCCGCTTCACCGGGCCGCCGGACTGACCTCCATGGTGGTGTCGTCGTATCAGTCGGTGTCCGGGGCCGGGCACCGCGGCATCCGTGAGCTCCTGGAACAGGTGGAGAAGCTTCGGGGTCAGGAGGAGGATCTCGCCAGCCCGGACCCGGCCTCGCTTCCCGTCGGCGAGATGTTCGGGCGAACCATCGCGTACAACGTGATCCCTCGGGGCGGGACGTTCGAGCCGGGAGGGTTCACCTCCGAGGAAGCCAAGATGGTGGGGGAGAGCAGGAAGATCCTGGGGCTCCCCGATCTCCCGGTGGCCGCCACCGTGGTCCGGGTGCCCGTGGTCGTCGGTCACTCGGTGAGCGTGTACGCCACCTTCGATCGGGACATCGATCCTCACCAAGCCCGCGTCGCCCTGGCCGGCACTCCGGGGGTGAAGGTGGTCGACGACCCGTCGGCCGACCTGTTCCCCACTCCCGTGGATGCCGCCGGCGTTGACGACGTGCTGGTGGGCCGGGTACGCCGGCCCGAGGGTCAGCCTCGGGCCCTGCTGCTGTTCGCCTCGGGCGACAACCTTCGCAAGGGCGCCGCGCTCAACGCCGTGCAGATCGCAGAGCTACTGCCCTCGCGGTAGGCGAGGGGCTGGGGGTCGGCGTCGGCGTCGGGCTGGGGCTCGGCGACGGGCTGGGAGCCGGTCCGGGCTCCTGCTCGCACTCCTTCTCCTTCTCCGCGTCGCAGGCGTCGGATCCGGGACCGCCTTCCGCCTGGTCCTTGTCCCCCGCGCCGCCGACCAGGGTGTCGTTCCCCTCGTCCCCCGCGAGCAGGTCCATGTCTCCGCCCCCGCCCAGGATCTGGTCGTTCCCCTCTTCGCCACGGAGGGAGTCCTGGGCCGCGCCGCCCTTGGCCACGTCGTCGCCCTTGCCGCCGCTGAACGAGTCGATCCCGCCACGACCCCGGAACACGTTGGCGTCCTTGTCGCCGGTCATGCTGTCGCTTCCCCGGCCGCCGATCACGTTCTCCACGCTGGGGGTGATGGTGTCGCCCTCTCCTTCTCCCTCTCGGAGCGTGGGATCTCCGTCGTCCCCCTCGTCCCGGTCGATCTCGGCGATGACCGGTCCGGTGCGATCCCGGAAGCTCACCGTGTCCTTATCCGGCCCGCCCAGGAAGGTGTCGCTGCCCAGTCCCCCGTCCAGGGTGTCGTTGCCCGCCCCGCCGTCCAGGGTGTCGTCGCCGTCGGCTCCGCACAGCAGGTCGTTCCCTCCCAGCCCGGTGACCTGGTCGTTGCCCTCACCGGCGTCGATGACGTCGTCGCCGTCCGTGCCGGTGAGCACGTCCTTGGCCTTGGTCCCCCGGATCGTGGGCTTGGCGCCCAGGCAGTCGTCCGGGGCCTTCCCCGCCCAGGTCACGGAAGGGAGGGCCATGGCGGGAACGAGAACGAGCAGGAGCAAGGCTCGGCGCATGGGGTCGGGCGTTTCTACCGGACCGCTGCCGGGTCCGTCAACCGCGCCCGCTCCCGGCGGGAGGCCAGCCAGGCGCCGGCCAGGATCATGGCCACCCCGCCCATGGCCAGGGGATCCACGGACTCGTCGCGGAACACCACGCCGAGGATGAGGGCCACCACCGGGACGAAGTAGATGGCCACCGCCCCTCTGGTGGCTCCGGCCCGGCCCACCAGGTTCGACATGGCGATGAACGCCAGCCCGGTCCCGAACACGCCGAGTACCACCAAGGCCACCGCTCCGGACCACGCGAATCGGGAGTCCGGGAGGCCGGCGATCCCGAACGGGAGCACCACGACCAGCGCGAAGAGCTGGGCTCGGAGGATCACCGGCAGGGCGCCGTACCGCTGCTGGAGTGGGACCGCCAGGTTCGCGGCCAGACCGTAGAGCGCGGTTGCTCCGAGGGCCAGCAACGCGCCGAGGGCGGTGGCGGTCGCCCCCTGCACCTCCGGCAGGGTGACCAGGACCACCCCGGCGAACCCGAGGAGGAGCCCGATCCCTTGCCGGCGGCCGGGGGGCCGGCGGAGGAGCATCCACGCGAACAGGGCCGCGAACAGGGGCATCGCCCCGTTGATCATCCCGGCCACCGACGACGCCAGCCCGAGGTCCTGGGCGATGGGGAACAGGAGAAGGGGGATGGCCATCCACACCAGCCCGAGGAGGGCGATCCGCGGGAGGTCCTCACGAGCCACCGGCCGGCGAGCGGCCGGGGCCAGGGAAACGGCCAGGGCCCCCAGTCCCAGTCGGGCCAGGGAGATCACCGTGGGCTCGAACGTCTCCAGTCCGATGGCGATGAACAGGAACGACGAGCCCCACATCAAGCCGATGGCCCCGAGCAGGGACCACTCCACCGGCCCGAACGCCTCGGGCCGGGTCCCTTCAGCGGTGGACAGGACTCGCCTGGTGCTCATCTCGCCCAGCGTACAGAGCGACCCGGGATCCCGTGGTTCGATATCGACGTGAACTTCCTGGGTTCCGTCATCCTGTATGTCCGCGACCTCGACGCGTCCATCTCCTTCTACCGCGACGTGCTCGGTGTTCCCTTCAAGTTCTCCGAGCATGACTACGCGGAGTTCGCCACCGAGGGCAGCAGGCTGGGGTTGTACGAACGGGGCCGGCTCCCGGAGCTGATCGGCGACGCTGCCCTCGAGGAAGCCGGACCCGCCGCGGAGATCCTGTTCCTGGTAAGCGACGTGGATGCGGAGGCGAACCGCCTGCGTTCCCTGGGCGTGGAGATCCTCACCGGGCCGGTTGACCGGCCGTGGGGCCACCGGACGGTGCACCTGCTGGACCCCGACGGCCACGTGGTCGAGGTGGCCCAGGAGATCCCCCGGGCCCGGCCCCGCGACTCTTAGGTCGTCTTCACCAGGAGCACGTGGCTCGGAGCGCCGCGGGCCACCCGGCTGGGGACGCTGGCCAGGAACCGGCGCAGCCCGGTCATCCCTTTGTTCCCCACCACGATGAGGTCCGCTTCCTCTTCCTTGGCGGCCGCGAGGATCTCTGCAGCCGGCTCTCCCTCCACGGTTCGGGTTCGGACCTCACCGGGGAGCTTCTCGGCCGTTCGGGCCAGGACCTCGGCCCCTCGGTCAGGTGGACCAACGTGGAGGAGGAGTGGCTCCGCTCCCAACGACTTCGCGAGCGCGCCGCCGGTCTCCGCGGCCCGAGAGGCGGTCGGGGTGCCGTCGGTGCAGATCATCATGCGCCGGGGTCCGCGGTCCACCGGAGCCTCGAGGGTGTGGGCGATGAGGACGTCGCACGGCGCGTGGTGGGACACCTTGCCCGGCACGGTTCCCATCTGCACCCGCCGGCGGCCAAGGCCGCGGTTGCCCACCACGATCAGGTCGGATCCTTCCTCGCGGGCCAGCGACACGAGAGCCTCGGCTGCCTCTCCTTCCCGAAGCACGGGACGGATGGTTGCCCCACTCCGATGGCGGGTGGCGGCATCCCGCAGCAGGCTGGCGCCGACGTTCCGCAAGGTTGCCGGGTCGGCCTCCTCGCCGGTGGGACGGAACGCGTGGCTGACGACCACCTCGGCTCCCAGCGCCGCTGCCAGGTTCGCCGCGTAGGCCACCGCGCGGTTGGCGGAATCGGACCCGTCGGTGCCGACCAGGATTCGCTGGTAGGGGCTCACGGCCCGAAGTCGCACCCGCACGGGATGGCGCCGCACTTCGGGCACCCGTTCGCGTAGCGCGCGGCGGCCTCCTCGAGGTCCGCGTCCGTGAGGTTGGCCACCGAGGCCAGCCACGCCAGAACGTCGGAGAGCTCCTCCGTCCGCGCTAGCCGGTCGTCGTGTCGCAGGGTGCGGGCCAGCTCCCCGACCTCCTCGACCAGCCGGCGGAACGTGCCGTCGGTGCCGCGCCGCCGATCCCGTTCCAAGTACGTCCGGCGCATGAGGTCCTGGAGCTCCGACAGCTGCATGGCCTCAGTGTAGGCGGTCCTTCTTCTGCCCCAATGTGTCGAGGATCAGGTCGAGACCGAACTCGAACTCGCTGTCGAAGTCGTAGCCCGAAGCCATCGCGCCGGCAGCGACTTCGGCGAGGTGCGGGTAGTCGCCCATCTCGGCGTGGTCGAAGATCTCCCCGGCCGACACGCTGATCTCCTGGATGACGTGTCCATAGACATAGCTGTCAAGCAGCCAGAAGGCATGGGCGGCCATCTCCACCGAGAAACCGCCAGAGCGAAGACTGGCGACGACCGCGTCCAGGTACTGCATGGTGGCCGGCCCCGGCCTCCTCCTCGATTCCATCAGCCCGATCGCCCACGGGTGTCGCCTGAGCACCTGTCGCACAGAGATGGCTCGCTGTCTCATGGCCGTCCTCCACTCCGACCCCGGACTGGGCACCTCGATCTCAGCCACCACCACCTCGACGATTCCATCCAGGATCTCGTCCTTGTTGGCCACGTGCTTGTAGAGAGCCATCGCTTCGACCCCGAGTTCGCCGCCGAGGCGCCGCATGGTGAGGGAGTGGAGACCCTCCCGGTCGGCGACGGCGGCGGCGGCGGCGAGCACTCGATCCCTGGTGAGGGGTGGCCGACGCCTTCTGCTCGTGGGCTTCGAGGTCACGCTTGACAGTTTACTAAGTATCGGGATAGGATTACTAAGTAAACCGCGGAGAAATGTCCAGGGCGAGTAGGAGGGGAACCATGAGCACGGAATCGAAGCTCGAACCGGCCGTCGTGAACGTCAGGATCAAGATCTCGGCGCTGTGGACGTCGATGCTGTTCGTCTTCGCCTACGTGGACCTGTTCAGCCTCTACCGACCGGACTTCCGGGCCGACGTCGAAGCTGGAAAGGTCGGCGGGTTCACCGTCAACCGGACGTTCCTGTTGGGAACCACCCTCTATGTGGTGATCCCCAGTCTGATGGTGTTCTTCACGCTCATCCTGCGACCAGGGGTCAACCGGATCGTCAACCTCGCGCTGGGCATGGTGTACGCGCTCACCATCGTCGCGGGCGCCATCGGTGAGTGGAGCTACTACATCCTCGGCAGCGCCATGGAGGTCGCGCTCCTCGCGGCCGTCGTCTATTACGCGTGGACCTGGCCGAAGGTAGAAAGCAGTCAAGCGAGAGGGGCGCCGATCGCTCGGCACCCCTCCTGACCTGCCATTGGTCCCAAGGTCGGGACGGCGGGATTTGAACCCGCGACCTCAGCGTCCCGAACGCTGCGCGC